>NZ_JAOCEA010000012.1:0-223855 GCF_029841165.1 Pseudomonas sp. GD03842
TTAACCCGTAGGAGCGCGCTTGCCCGCGATCTGGCGCGCAGCGGCAGCAAACCCAAACGACGCGGTTTGCCTGATACAACGCGATTGTCTGGATCACTGCGTCGGCGAGGTCACCGGCGGCGTTTCAGCTTGAGGGGCTGGCGCTACTTGAGGAGCTGGCGCTACGGCCGGGGCTTGCGCTGCGGGTTCGGTTGTCTCGACCTTGACCGGCTCGGGCTCCGCCGGGGCCGGCATCGGCTCACTGCCTTGCTCGGCTGCCGGAGTTTGCGGTGTCGTCGGCGTGGCCAATGCAGCCGGCGCGACGGCAGCCGCTTCGGCTGGCTTCTGTTCGGCTTGAGCGGGAGGCTCTGCTTGCGCGGAAGCCTTTCCGGCAGCAGGTTCGGGCATGCCCAGATCGGTCTTGGGTTTCTCTTCTATGTGCGCAGCCTGCTTGACTTCAGGCGGCAGGAAGTTTTCCACCAACGCGAAGAAACGGTCGTAGAACTTGGGTGATGCCACGGTCTCGCTGGCCACCTTGACCATGGAGTCGTCGGTCGAGCCAATCGGCATCGACACCGAACCGAGCACCCCGACGCCAAGACTGGCCGAGTTGTTCACCTTCTTCAGCGCATAACGGTCCTGCAGGGCATTGGCGAACATGGTCGCCTTACCATCGGCAGCCCCATCTGCGGCACAGACCACATTGAAGCTGATCTCCATGTGTGTCTCGCCGGTCTGCTGGAAGCTCTTGTGACCGGCGATCATCTTCGGATCGTTGCTCGTGATGATGTACCCCTGACTGAGGAGCGCACGCCGTGCCGCTTCACAAGTGGCCGCATCGGACACCGGGTAATTGCGTGAGAAGGTCCCGGCATCATCGAAGTTTTCATGTTCGTAGACAGCCTGCTTCTTGGACGAGCAGCCTGCGGCAGCCAGCAGGGCGAACACCCAGCACGCGGTACGAAAGCTCAGTAATCTAGACATCGAACATCCCGGGAAATAGGTCAACAGAACAGTAGACCGGAGAAAACGCCGGTAAGTCTGCAACAAAGCCTTGCATGGGATCAACGCGCAGTTTGCAACCCTGACGCCGCAGCACGTTATCCACAACCGCTCGGCGTGCTGCAAAGGGCGCCGGGCGGGGAGTTGAGGAACAAGGCGGCACAATGACCGCCCTCCTTCGCCGTCGAACGGGGGCAGGAATCGACTGACGGTCCAGGGGCCTTCAGACCACGCCACGCTCCAGCCGCACACCGAGAAACTCCAGCGCACGCCAGTAACCCGGATAGGTCTTGCCTACGCATTCCGGATCCTGAATGCGAATGCCCGACACTTTCAGCCCGGCGAGCGCAAAACACATCGCGATCCGATGGTCGGAGTGGGTGTCGATCAACCCCGCGCTGACCGTGCCCGCCAATCCCGGATCGGAAGCCACCAGCAAGTCATCGCCCTCGACCGTTGCCAGGCCCGGCCGCACTTGGTTGAGGCCGTCGTACAACGCCTGCACGCGATCACACTCTTTTACCCGCAGGTTGGCCAGGTCGACGAAACGCACCGGCGTTTCATTGAAAGCCGCCAGAACGGCCAGCGTCGGAATGGCATCCTGCATTTGCGAGCCATTGATCACCGCTTGCATATGAGGAAATTGGGCGATCATTTCCATCGCTTTGGCGTCTGGCTGGGTAAACGCCTGGGCTGCGACGCCCAAATCGATTTTCCCACCGGTCAGGGCTTCAGCAGCCCAGAGGTAAGTGGCGGCGGAAGCGTCAGGCTCGATCTGATAATCGCACGCGGTATAACCCGTCGGCGAAACACGCCACAGCGCATCACTGACGACCTCGACCTCGGCGCCGAAGGCGCGCATGCAGGCCAGGGTCAGGTCAATGTAGCCGCGAGCGCCGATTTCCTTGCCGGTCAGGGCGACTTCGATTGGGGCGGCCCCGCAGGCCGCGACCATCAGCAGTGCTGAAACATACTGACTGGACAGACCACCGTCGATTTCAAAACGCGTCGCCTTGATGGCGCCGCTGCCCTGAATGACCACCGGTGGACATCCGGTGGCGCTCTGGGCACTCAGGCCGCCTTTGCGCAGTGATTCCAGCAGCGGCCCAATGGGACGCTTCTGCATGTAATGGTCGCCATCCAGGGTCACCGTGCCATTGACCGTCGCGACCGCAGCCGTCAGGAAGCGCACTGCGGTGCCAGCGTTGCCCAGAAACAGAGGACCTTCTGGAACGTCCAGACTGCCTTTGCTGTTGACGACGAAGCTGGTGTCGTCCGGCTCTTCGATCACCACGCCCATTTGCCGGAGCGCATTGGACATGTGCCGGGTGTCATCGCTTTTCAATGCGCCGCGCAAGTGACTGGTGCCTTTAGCCAGAGCCGCCAGCAGCAGCGCCCGGTTGGTAATCGACTTCGAGCCTGGTGGCGCGACATGCCCCGTCAACGGTACGCCCGGTGGGATCACAGTGATGGTTTGGTTCATGCCCATGGTCCAGCTCTCCAAAGTCGAAATCAGCGCGGCTCAAACAAGCCGCCAATCATGGCATTTATCGGGACGCAGCGCAGCACCGCATCCGCAGTGCTCAACGAGGGGGTTAAATCGCAGGCACAAAAAAAGCGACGCCAAGGTCGCTTTCTTTGTCATTTCAAGGTGTTCAAGGGGCCTTGAAACTGTATATGGCGCAGCGGACGGGACTCGAACCCGCGACCCCCGGCGTGACAGGCCGGTATTCTAACCGACTGAACTACCGCTGCGTGTCGCACAGACTTGCATCTGTTTAACTCTGTCGAAACCAGCTTGAAGTGCCAGTTTCAATGACTCTGACCAGAAGCGTTCGCTTAACGGTCTCGAACCGGAAACATCCGATTCGTAAAATATGGCGCAGCGGACGGGACTCGAACCCGCGACCCCCGGCGTGACAGGCCGGTATTCTAACCGACTGAACTACCGCTGCGCAGTGGTGGACATGTGTCCTGCTGAATCTCAGTAACCTTCAGCGTTTCAAACAGCTTCTCAACGATGGTGGGTGATGACGGGATCGAACCGCCGACCCTCTGCTTGTAAGGCAGATGCTCTCCCGGCTGAGCTAATCACCCTTTGCTTCGCTGAGGCCGCGAAATTTACGCAGGTGCCAAACCTAAGTCAATAGCCTGCTTGAAGTTTTTTTAAAAAAGCAGTTTTTAGCTGCAAGCTATAACCAGCCAGTTAAAAGCAAAAAAGCGAATACCGGGTTCGCTTTTGTTTTTTCTCTGAGCTTGAAGCTTGCCGCTGCTTCACTCCACATAGATCATCTTTTTACTCATGCCGCCGTCGACGACAAACTCCTGCCCCGTCACGAACCCTGAATTCCTCGACAACAGCCAGGCAACGGTCGCCGCGACGTCCTCCACCGCCCCTACCCTGCCAGCCGGATGCTGCGTATGGTCGGCATCGGACAATGGCTCGGCTCGCCGCTGCGAAGGATCTCTTGCATCGATCCAGCCAGGGCTGACGGCATTGACCCGCACTTGCGGGCCGAGGCTCATGGCCAGAGCATGAGTGAGCGCCAGGAGGCCACCCTTGCTCGCTGCGTATGCCTCGGTGTCGGGCTCCGACTGGCGGGCGCGGGTCGAACTCAGATTGACGATGCTGCCGCCGCGGGCACGCAGGTAAGGCGCGCAATGTTTGGCCAGCAGCATGGGGCCGGTCAGGTTTACCGCCAGGACACGGTTCCACTGCGCAAGCGCGAGGCTTTCCAGGACGGTATTGCGTGGATCGGCGACCGCAGCGTTGCACACCAGCGCATCCAGACGCCCGAACATGCCGAGCACCTCGGCAACGCCCGCGGCCACCTGTTCTTCACTGGCGACGTCCATTGCGATGAAGGACGCGTTGTCCCCCAGTACGCCAGCGACGATTTCGCCTCGCTTGCGGTCCACATCCGTCAGCACCACCTGCCACCCCTCGGTGACCAGCCAGGCAGCGATGCCCAGGCCGATCCCCCGCGCCGCGCCGGTGACCAGCGCCACGCGCCCGTTGTGCACTCGGGCAGGATCCATCGTCAACTCAGTCACGGCCTCACTCACAATGCAGCCAGGCCACGCGACAGGTCAGCCTTCAGGTCAGCCACGTCTTCCAGACCCACGGCGACCCGGATCAGGCTGTCGCGGATACCGGCGGCTTCACGCTCCTGCGGCGACAAACGGCCGTGGGACGTGGTGCTCGGGTGGGTGATGGTGGTCTTGGTGTCGCCGAGGTTCGCCGTGATGGAAATCAGCCGGGTGGCGTCGATGAAGCGCCACGCGCCCTCCTTCCCACCCTTGACTTCGAAACTGACCACCGCGCCGAAGGCCTTCTGCTGACGCTTGGCCAGGTCATGCTGCGGATGGCTTTCGAGACCGGCGTAGTGGACTTTCTCGATACCGTCTTGCTGCTCCAGCCACTGCGCGAGCTCCAGCGCGTTCTCGCAGTGCGCGCGCATGCGGATCTTCAGGGTTTCGAGCCCTTTGAGAAACAGCCAGGCATTGAACGGACTCAGGCTCGGGCCTGCCGTGCGCAGAAAGCCAACCACTTCCTTCATCTGCTCGCTACGACCAACCACGACACCGCCCATTGCACGGCCCTGGCCATCGATGAACTTGGTCGCCGAATGCACCACCACATCCGCACCCATGCGCAGAGGCTGTTGCAAAGCCGGTGTGCAGAAACAGTTATCGACCACCAGCATCGCACCCTTGGCGTGAGCGATTTCCGCCAACGCCGCAATGTCCACCAATTCGGCGAGTGGATTGGAAGGCGACTCGACGAACAACAGCCGGGTGTTTGGCTTGATGACTGAATCCCAGCCGGCGAGGTCGGCCAGCGGAACATAATCGACCTGCACGCCGAACCGTTTGAAATACTTCTCGAAGAGGCTGATGGTCGAGCCGAACACGCTCTTGGAGACCAGGACGTGATCGCCCGCACTGCACAGGCTCATCACGGTCGCCAGGATCGCCGACATGCCGGTCGATGTCGCGACCGCCTGCTCGCCACCTTCCAGCGCGGCGATGCGTTCCTCGAACGCGTGCACCGTCGGGTTGGTGTAGCGCGAGTAGACGTTGCCCGCTCTATCGCCTGCAAACGTGGCGGCCGCGTCGGCGGCCGTGCGGAAGACGTAGCTCGAGGTGAAGAACAGTGGATCGCTGTGCTCGCTCTCCGGCGTACGGTGCTGGCCTGCCCGTACGGCGAGGGTATCGAAACCCACGCCGTCCAGATCGCTGTCCAGTCGACCGGCATCCCATTGCTGAGTCATGCCGCTCACTCCTTGTCAGAATTAGTTGTTGTACAGATCGATGATCGCACTGACTGCCTGATTCTTGGCCTTGGACGCGTCGTTACGCGCCTGCTCGATCTTGTTCAGGTAATGCTCGTCGATGTCACCGGTCACGTACTTGCCATCGAAGACCGAGCAATCGAAGTTATCGATCTTGATCTTCTTGCTACCGCTGACCGCCTCGATCAGGTCGGTGAGATCCTGATAGACCAGCCAGTCGGCACCGATGAGATCGGCCACGTCCTGGGTGGTACGGTTGTGAGCGATCAGCTCATGAGCACTCGGCATGTCGATGCCGTAGACGTTGGGGAAGCGTACGGCCGGGGCCGCGGAACAGAAATAAACGTTCTTGGCACCGGCTTCACGGGCCATCTGGATGATCTGTTTGCAGGTGGTGCCGCGCACGATGGAGTCGTCGACGAGCATGACGTTCTTGCCGCGGAACTCAAGCTCGATGGCGTTGAGCTTCTGGCGCACCGACTTCTTGCGCGCGGCCTGCCCCGGCATGATGAACGTCCGACCGATGTAACGGTTCTTCACGAAGCCTTCACGGAACTTGACGCCCAGGTGATTGGCCAGCTCGAGCGCCGCCGTGCGGCTGGTGTCGGGAATCGGGATCACCACGTCGATGTCGTGGTCCGGACGCTCGCGGCGAATCTTGTCGGCCAGTTTTTCGCCCATGCGCAAGCGCGCCTTGTAAACCGAGATACCGTCGATGATCGAATCCGGACGCGCCAGGTAGACGTGTTCGAAGATGCAGGGCGCGTAGCGCGGGTTGGCGGCGCATTGGCGGGTGTGCAGCTTGCCATCTTCGGTGATGTACACCGCCTCGCCCGGCGCCAGGTCACGAATCAGGGTGAAGCCCAGCACGTCGAGCGACACGCTTTCCGACGCGATCATGTACTCGACGCCTTCGTCGGTGTGACGCTGACCGAACACGATCGGGCGGATGGCGTCCGGGTCACGGAAACCGACGATACCGTAGCCGGTGATCATCGCCACCACGGCGTAGCCGCCACGGCAGCGGTTATGCACGTCAGTCACGGCAGCGAAAATGTCTTCTTCGGTCGGTTGCAGCTTTCCGCGCACGGCCAGTTCGTGGGCGAAGACGTTGAGCAGCACTTCCGAGTCGGAATTGGTGTTGACGTGGCGCAGGTCGGATTCGTAAATCTCCTTGGCCAACTGCTCGACGTTGGTCAGGTTACCGTTATGTGCCAACGTGATGCCGTACGGCGAG
Source organism: Pseudomonas sp. GD03842 (assembly GCF_029841165.1). Taxonomy (NCBI): domain Bacteria; kingdom Pseudomonadati; phylum Pseudomonadota; class Gammaproteobacteria; order Pseudomonadales; family Pseudomonadaceae; genus Pseudomonas; species Pseudomonas sp. GD03842. The sequence continues at coordinate 6,514 of NZ_JAOCEA010000012.1, forward strand.
TTGACGTAAAACGGCTGGGCCTCGGCCGAGGTCGAGCTGCCCGCCGTTGGATAACGGACATGACCGATGCCCATGTGACCGACCAGACGCTGCATATGGCGCTGCTGGAAGACGTCACGGACCAGACCGTTGTCCTTGCGCAAGAACAACCGGCCATCATGGCTGGTCACGATACCGGCAGCGTCCTGGCCGCGGTGCTGGAGGACGGTGAGCGCGTCATACAGCGCCTGATTGACGTTCGACTTGCCGACGATACCGACGATGCCACACATGCGACACAACCCCTACTTAGTGGAACTGGATTTACCGATCACATCCTGCGGTGCTACCGAAGGCAGGAGGTGATCCTTGAACGGGATATCAACAGGTACGCTGACCCCGCTGGCTAGCCACTTGCTGGACATCCCGAGAATCAGGTTTTTCGACCAGTCAGCGACCATCACGAACTGTGGCAGCAGTCTGGACTGCTGCCACCATTGATCCTGTTGTACCGGGCCCAGGCTCAACAGCCCTACCGCAACGACGACCAGCAGGCCGCCGCGCGCCGCCCCGAAAACCATACCCAGAAAACGATCGGTTCCGGACAGCCCGGTGACCCGAATCAGTTCCCCGATAAGAAAGTTGACCATGGCGCCGACCAACAACGTGGCGACGAAAAGGATGGTGCAGCCCGCAATCACGCGTGCCGAAGGTGTTTCAATGTAATTGACCAGATACTGGGCCAGCGAACCGCCAAACATCCAGGCGACGACACCTGCGATGATCCAGGTCAGCAAGGACAGCGCTTCCTTGACGAAGCCGCGCTTGAGACTGATCAAAGCGGAGATGGCGACAATCGCAATGATCGCCCAGTCAACCGGAGTAAATGACACGTTGCAGCCTACAGACTGATGAGGCGGCGCATTTTAGCAGAGCACTGGCCCGCCGGTAAGCGGGGATTGATCGTCGTCGGCAATTAAGGCGAATGATTGGACTTTGGGATCCTGAACAGGACAGGCCGGGGCAAGGGTTCGCCACACCCGCGGCAGCGATGGCCGGAGGGCCAATCGACCGACGCTGCCGGACAGGCGGAGCCCTGGGTTACTTCCGCTCCGGCTGGAAGCGCACCACGATGCCATTGAGCTTCTGCTGCTTGTTCAACTGATCACGCAGACGATCCGCTTCAGCGCGCTCGATCAACGGACCGACGAACACCCGATTGACGCCATCGGCGGTTCGGATGTAGGCGTTGTAGCCTTGGGAACGCAAGGTTTTTTGCAGGTTGTCGGCGTTTGCCCGGTTGGAGAGGCTCGCCACTTGCACCGCCCAGGTGATCGACAGGCCATTGGCGTCGACCCGATTGGTGTCGGCTGACAGCGGCGCAGGCGACGTCGCAGCCGCGGGGGGCGCCGAGGTCGCAGGCTTTGACGGCGTGGGAACAGGCGTGGTCTTGACCGCGGGCGCAGCGGCCGCAGGTTTTGCGGGTGCGGGCGCAGGGGCAATAGGCATCGACGGTGGCTGCTGGCTCGCTGGCGGCTGCACAGGCTGGGCGATTTCCTCGTCGGAAGGCACGGGCTCCTGTGTCAGCGGCTGCTGTTCAGGCACGGTGACCGGTTCGACCTTGACCGGAGCGACTGCAGGCGCTTGAGGCGCGGCCGGCGCCTCGACCTGCACATGGCGGGCCTCGTCCTGACGGGAAAACAGCATCGGCAGGAAGATCACCGCGATGGCGATGAGCACCAGAGCACCCACCATGCGCTGCTTGTACGCCCTATCCAGCAAAGCCATGTGTCACTTCCTCCGTGACGTGTTCGCCAGCCATTCCAAAGCTTCGGCGACGCAATAAAAAGACCCGAACAGAACGATTTCATCGTCCTCTGTCGCCCGTGCGCATTGAGCCTCCAAGGCCTGCGCGACGCTGGAGTAGGACGCCACGTCAGCGCCAAGGTTCTGCAAGGCCTCCGCAATTTCCTGCACCGAACGGCTGCGCGGCGTCGGCAATGGCGTGACAGCCCAATGGTCGAAACCGTCGCCGAGTTCGGCCAGCACGCCGTCCAGATCCTTGTCGCCCAGTAGCCCGAACACGGCCAGACGTCTGCCCGCCACCGGGCGCTGCTTCAGACGTTGAGCCAGGAAGTGAGCCGCATGAGGGTTGTGACCGACATCCAGCAACAGGTGCAACGTCTTGCCCCGCCATTCGACGGTCCGACGATCGAGCCGACCGGTCACCTGGGTCTGCGCCAGCACTGTACCAATGGACGCTTCCTGCCAAGGAAGCCCCGACAAGAGATAGGCCTGCAGCGCCAGTGCGGCGTTCTGCATGGGCAGGTCGAGCAAAGGCAGGCCACGCAGTTCGACACGCTGACCGCCTGCGTCGGTGCCGAACCAGTTCCAGCTTTCGGCGCCAATCGTCAGGTCGAAGTCGCGGCCTCGCAGCGACAATGGGCAGTGCAACGCAGCGGCTTGCGCCAGCAAGGGCTGCGGCGGGTCCAGGTCGCCGCAGAGGGCAGGAAGGCCCGCGCGGAAGATACCGGCCTTTTCGAATGCCACCGACTCACGGGTGTTACCCAACCATTCGGCGTGATCGACGCCGATGCTGGTCACCAGCGCCATGTCCGGGTCGATCAGGTTCACTGCATCCAGCCGCCCACCCAGTCCCACTTCCAGCACGACAGCATCCAGCGCAGCCTGCTCGAACAACCAGAAAGCCGCGAGCGTACCCATTTCGAAGTAGGTCAGGGAGATATCGCCCCGTGCCTGCTCCACCATGTCGAAGGCAGCGCACAGGGCCTCGTCGGAGACCTCGGCACCTTGCACAAGGACACGCTCGTTGTAGCGGACAAGGTGCGGCGAGCTGTACACGCCGACCTTGAGGCCTTGGGACTGCAGAAGCGAAGCCAGAAACGCGCACGTTGAGCCTTTACCGTTCGTCCCCGTCACCGTGATGACGCGGGGCGCCGGACGACCGAGACCCAAATGGTGCGCAACCTGGCGCGACCGCTCCAGCCCCATGTCAATGGTGGAAGGATGCAGTTGCTCCAGGTAGCTGAGCCAATCGCCCAGAGAGCGTGCGGTCATACGTTCGCCGGTGCTGGCGGAACCACGATCGGCTCGAGTTTCGGTGCAACGAATTTCGGCGTCGGCAGGTTCATCATCTGCGCAAGCAGATTGCCCAGACGGGGACGCAGTTCGGCACGGTGGACGATCATGTCGATGGCGCCGTGATCCAGCAGGAACTCACTGCGCTGGAAGCCTTCGGGCAGCTTCTCCCGAACGGTCTGTTCGATCACGCGCGGACCGGCGAACCCAATCAGGGCTTTAGGCTCGGCGACGATGACGTCACCCAACATCGCCAGACTGGCGGATACGCCGCCGTAGACAGGGTCCGTCAATACGGAAATGAAGGGCAGGCCCTCTTCGCGCAGGCGCGCAAGCACCGCCGACGTCTTGGCCATTTGCATCAGGGAGATCAACGCTTCCTGCATCCGCGCACCGCCGGAGGCAGCGAAGCAGACCATCGGGCAGCGATTTTCCAGCGCGTAATTGGCCGCCTGCACGAAACGCTCGCCGACGATCGCGCCCATCGACCCGCCCATGAACGAGAACTCGAAAGCGCTGCACACCACGGGCATGCCCAGCAGCGTGCCACTCATGGAAATCAGTGCGTCCTTCTCGCCGGTCTGCTTCTGCGCAGCGGTCAGGCGATCCTTGTACTTCTTGCTGTCACGGAATTTCAGACGGTCGACCGGCTCCAGATCAGCGCCGATTTCCTGACGACCTTCGGCATCCAGAAAAATATTCAAACGTGCACGCGCATCGATGCGCATGTGGTGATTGCACTTGGGGCAGACGTCCAGGGTCTTCTCCAGCTCTGGACGATAGAGCACCGCCTCGCACGACGGACACTTGTGCCACAAGCCTTCAGGTACCGAGCTTTTCTTGACCTCGGAACGCATGATCGAGGGGATCAGTTTGTCTACCAACCAGTTGCTCATGCTTTCTTTCTCCAGTACCGGTGGGGTGAGCGCAATGGCGAACAATGCCACGCGCAGGCCCTTAAACCCAATTCATGTGCGGTACCGCATCCCTTACACGGTCGGCCTTCGTGCCTGACCTGCCAGTGATCCGGATACCGCGCTTATTCCTTGCTGCGAGACGCCTCGCGTCGTCGCTCGTTCAATCCTGGCGGCTACTGACCGCATTTCGGTCGCCGCAGGCTAGTGGACGGCGACAGGCGATCTGCCGTCACATCGGTGGCCGACGCCGTGGCGAAAACCCTCAGGCCCCATGCACAGCGCTCATGAAAGCACGGATCTTGTCGTGGTCCTTGAGCCCCTTGGCTCGCTCGACTCCGCCACTGACATCCACGGCGTACGGCCGCACCTGGGCAATGGCCTGGGCGACGTTGGCCGAGGTGAGACCGCCGGCGAGTATGATCGGTTTGCTCAGATGATTAGGAATCAGTGCCCAATCGAAGGCTTCGCCCGTGCCACCCGGGACCCCAGCGACGTACGTGTCCAGCAGGATGCCGCTGGCCTTGTGGTAGAGGTCGCAACTGGCGGCAATATCGTCGCCAGCCTGCACCCGCAACGCTTTGATCCACGGACGAAGATACCCCTCACATTGCTCCGGAGTTTCGTCGCCGTGGAACTGAATGAGGTCCAGAGGAACCGCTTCGAGCAGCGCCTCGAGGCTTTCCCGGTCTTCGTTGACGAACAGACCGACCGTACTGACGAAAGGTGGCAACTGAGCGATGATCGCCTGCGCCTGCTCGATCGTCACCGCCCGAGGGCTTCTGGAATAAAAGACGAAGCCGATGGCGTCAGCTCCCGCATCGACAGCGGCCAGCGCATCTTCTATGCAGGTAATCCCGCAAATCTTGCTGCGAACGGCTGACATGTCGTGAATACCTCTAGCCTTGCGAAAGCCCCGGATGTTAGCAAATGCTACTCCGGGCGTCAGCCGTCAAGTTCGGTGAACCCTGTAAGAAAATGCGGCCCTATGTAACGTTCGGGCAGCGGAAACTCGTCGCGATACTCGACCTGCACCAGATACAGACCGAATGGGTGAGCGGTCACTCCGCCCGTCCGGCGAACACGGCTCTCGAGCACATCGCGAGCCCATTCCACAGGCCGCTCTCCTGCCCCGATGGTCATGAGCACGCCCGCAATGTTGCGGACCATGTGATGCAGAAAGGCATTGGCGCGTATGTCGATCACGATCATCTGACCGTGACGGGTCACGCGCAGATGATGAATCTGCTTGATCGGGGATTTTGCCTGGCATTGGCCTGCCCGGAACGCGCTGAAGTCGTGCGTTCCTACCAGACACTCGGCCGCCAGCGCCATCCGTGCGACATCCAGGGGCCGGTGATTCCAGGTGATCTCCTGACCGAGGTGCGCCGGTCGAATCTGGTCGTTGTAAATCACATAGCGGTAGCGGCGGGCGATGGCCTTGAAGCGGGCATGAAAATGCGCGGGCATCTCCTTGGCCCAGGTGACGCTGACGTCATGGGGCAGGTTGATATTGGCGCCCATGGTCCAGGCCTTCATGCTGCGTATGGCTTGAGTATCGAAATGCACCACCTGGCCGCAGGCGTGCACGCCTGCATCGGTACGTCCGGCGCACATCAGCGACACAGGCGAATCCGCCACTTTCGAGAGGGCATTTTCCAAAGTCTCCTGAACGGTCAGCACACCGCTGGACTGGCGCTGCCAGCCACTGTAACGCGAGCCCTTGTACTCAACGCCCAACGCGATTCTGAAATAGCCTTCGGCTGCCATTTCGGCGGCCGCTGTCTCTGCCTCTGTGGTCATGATTGCCAATGCTCAAAGCCTGTCGATACGCGCAAGGGCGGCCATTATACGGATGACGACAAAAGACGCTATTGGGATGTGCGCGACCGGTGCTCCCTGCCCCCACCGACGCCAGCCCCTATCAGCCAAACGAAAACGACCGCCGAAGCGGTCGTTTTCTGTGTAAGTTGAGCAGCGATCACGCCAGGCGCGACAACATCTCCCGCGCTTCGCTTTTCTGCCCGTCGTCACCCTCGGCAACGACTTCATCGAGAATGTCGCGAGCGCCATCGGCGTCTCCCATTTCGATGTAAGCCCGAGCCAGGTCCAACTTGGTGGCGGCCTCATCGGTACCCGACAAAAAGTCGAATTCGGGCTCGCTGTCGTCGGCCAGTAGAGCATCATCCTCACCGAAGGTCGCCTCGTCGAACGGCGTGGCCATCGGCGGTTGCTCGAGGCTTTGCGAAAGGCGCTCAAGCTCTGCGTTCACGTCGTCGATCTCCGAAGCGAACGCCTTGGAAGCCGGGTCGCTTTCCATCTCGTCGGCCAGCGACAGGTCGAAATCGGCAGGCAGTTCAAGTTCATCCTCTTGGGCGAGCTTGTCTGCCCCGAGATCCGCCGGGTCATCGAACGCCGGGAGCTCGCTCAACTCATCCCGCACGCCCAACAGCCGATCATCTTCGGCCTTGAGAGCAGGTTCATCCTCGCCCAGATTCAGATCGAAATCTTCCAGACCGTCGCCCGCCGCAGGCTGGGCCTCGGTCTGTTCTCGCAGAATCGCGTCGAAATCCAGCTCGTCAGGCGTGGAGCCGCCAAAGGGTGCGTCAAGATCCAGATCATCGAACCCTCTATCCGCGAGTGGCGCGCTGCGGTCTTCCACTTCGGCAGGGGATGCGGCTTCGAGATCGTCAAGGCTCAGATCAAATGCGGTGTCGAAATCATCCGGCGCCTCCGCGAGGGTTTCCGGAGCAGGCTCTGATTCCGGGGCAGGCTCCAATTCCGGCGCTGCCGCTGTCTCAGAGTGGTCGGTCAGCAAATCCTCGACGTAGCGGGCATCCATCTGCTGGGCCGCCAACGCGGCAGTCGCCGCCACACCTGCTGCCGCTACAGCCGCTGCCGCCATCGCAGGGTAGCGGGCTTTCAATTGTTCGACTTCGGCGTGGTTCCTGCCTGTCGCGACCAATTGGCGCTCTTGGGCAACGAAACCACGCTCGTTGCCTTGCTGCGCATAGATTTCCATCAGTTTGAGACGCAATTCGGAACGCTGAGGCTCCTCTTTGATGGCCTCCTCCAGCAACGCTGCGGCCTGATTCATACGGCCATAAGCGATATGGATCTCAGCCTGCACCAGCACATCGGTTGGACGCTCGCGGGTCGGCTCAATGATGACGGCCGCCAGCGGTGCCTGCTTTACCGCGGGAGGGGGCACCTCCAGGCCCTCGAAACTGCTTTCGGGCATGTTCATGTCGGCGGCGAAATCTGACTCTTCCGACAGCGCGCGCGCCATTTGCCGGTGTCTTTCCGCTTCAAGAATGGCATTGCGACGACGCACCAGCAGCAGCACCAGCAACAGCAGCACCAGCACCGCCGCGCCCGCTATCAAGCCCATCAGCATCGGGCTGGCCAGAATCTTGTCCAGCGCGCTCTGATTATCACGTGGTTCAGCCTCGGGCTGCGTGGCCGGAGGCTGATCCGCACCCGCGGTGTCTATCTTCGCGCCCTCGACCGGCAGCGCGTCCTCAGGCGCGATTTCATTCGGCGGCTTGCCAGCGCTGTCCGGGGCAGGCGGCACGATTTGCGCGGCAATCGGGTTGGCGGCGTTATTCGGGTTGGTCACGCTGTTAGGGCTGACGGCGCTGTTGGCGTCACCGCCCGCGGGTGGTACCGCGGCCCCGGCGGCCTGCATCTTGGCCAGTTGGTCGTTCTTCAGCTCAATCAGACGCTGCAGCTTGTCGAGCTGGCTTTGCAGGTCGGTCATGCGGCTCTTCAGCTCGGCATTGTCGCGACGGGTACTGTCGAGATTCTCCTGCGCCACGGCCAATTTATTGGCCAGATCAGCATCGCCTGCCGAGCCCTTGGCGCCAGGGTTGGCGTTGGCTGCCACGAGGCTCAGGTTGTCCTTGGCTTCGATGCGCGACGGCGCCGCACCCGCCCGGTCGCGACGGGTAGCGTCCACCTGACGCGCGCCAGCCGGCAGGCGACGACCTTCTCGCCAGGCGCGATTCTGTTCGGCCACTTCGGCAATCGCCCGAGGCTGCGGCGTCGCACTCACCTCTTGCGCCGTCGGCAGTCGCAGAACCTGGCCTTTCTTCAAACGGTTGATATTGCCCCCGATGAAGGCATCGGGGTTGAGCGCCTGAATGGCCAGCATGGTCTGCTGGACTGTACCGCCACTGCGCACGCGCTCAGCGATCTCCCACAGGGTGTCGTTGTTGGCGGTGGTGTATTGCGTGTACTTGGGTTCGGCAGGTGCCTGTGCGGTAGGCGCTGCAGGTGGCGTTACCTGTGCGGCAGGCGCTTGAGCCGGTGCGACGGCTGGCGCCGTCGAGGGCAATTGAGCAGCAGCGGCAGCGGCGGCTTGAGGAGACGCTTTGGGCGGGTCGAGCAACAGGCTGTATTCACGCAGCGCTCGGCCATTGGGCCAGAGCACCTGAACCAGGAATTTCACATAAGGGTCGCGTACGGGCTTGGTCGACGTAATCCGCAGCACGCTCCTACCACCAGGATTCACCACGGGGGTGAACACCAGATCGTCCAGGATGGCCGTGCGTCCGACACCCGCCTGCGCGAATTCGGCGGAGGTCGCCAGACTCGGCACCACTTGTGCAGAATTCAGGTCCTGCACCTGCGTGAGTTCGATTTCAGCCAGCAGCGGTTGATTCAGGCTCGACTTGACGGTCAAACCACCGAGGCCAAGCGCATTTGCCATCCCCGATGACAACGCCGAAGCTGCTGCGATTGCTAAAACCAGTTTACGAACCTGAACCATAGCCCATCCCTTGTTTAAAATTTCCCCGGCGACCGAGAAGATAAAGCCTGCTAGGGCGTAGGGCGTTTCGACACGCCACAGCTAGAATGATTCTTCGAATTGTTGGCAAGTATCTTTTACGAAACAGCTTTTATCAACAACTCAGCGACCTGCACCGCGTTGAGCGCGGCGCCCTTGCGTGCATTGTCCGACGTGACCCAGAAATTGAGCTCACAAGGATCATCGACCCCGGCGCGTAAACGTCCTACATAGACGGCATCTTGACCGACCGCATCGCCGACAGGCGTCGGGTAGTCACCGGCGTCGACCAGGTCGATCCCCTGCGCAGCGTCCAGTGCATCACTGACGGCCGACAGATCGAAAGGCGTGCCGGTTTGTACCGATACGCTCAGGCTATCGCCAAAGAACACAGGGACTTGAATGCAGCTGACGCCGACCTTGATTAAAGGCAGCGATAGCAACTCGCGCAACTCACTGACCATTCGACGTTCAAGTGGCACATGGCCTTGTTCATCCGGAGTGCCGACCTGCGCCAGTACGTTGAACGCCATCTGCCGATCAAACACCCGAGGCTCCAAGGGTCGCATGTTCAGCAGTTCCGCCGTCTGCCGAGCCAGCTCGGTGACACCCTCACGCCCCTGACTGGAAACCGCCAGGCACGCAGTGACATTCACCCGCTGTATGTCCAGAAGGCCACGAAGTGGGCCGAGCACCATCGCCAGCGCCGTTGCAGCCGGGCTTGGGCAAGCCACCTGGAAGGGTTTGGCCAGCAGGCCCAGCCGATCGCCATTGACCTCAGGCACGGCATTCGGCGCCTGATCCGACGGCAGGCCGCCGGACAGATCGATCACGGCACAACCCGCCTCGATCGCACGGGAAGCGAAACTGCGAGTAACCGCTGGACCTGCTGCAAAAAAGGCCAGTTGCACCTTGGCAAAATCGAAGGCATCGACTTCACGCACGCGGACGTTCTTGCCCCGGTAAGCGACCGAACTGCCTGCTGACTCGGCGCTTGCCAGCAGATGCAACGTACCCGCTGGAAAATCGCGCTCTTCAAGGATCTGGACGATGGTTTCACCTACCGTGCCGGTGGCGCCGACTACGGCGATATCGATGGACTGACCCATGAAAACCTCAAAAAATCGGGGGGCGGCACTTTAACCGCGTGATGAACGCCAAGCAAACCACCTGACGGATGAAGACAGCCGGGTATCAGGGCTCCAGGCCGATCTTGAAAAATTCGCCATGACTCCATACGCCGAGCCAGCGCTGGCCATCGATCTCACGCATCACTGCCAGGTCGACCAACTGGTAAAAGACGTTGCGGTGAATCAACGCTTCAAGGTCGGCGCGTACCAGAACATAGGGTGCGGGCTCTTGGGTCTGGGGGTCGATGCGCACACGCAACGGCCGCTCCGCACTGGCTTCGACCACGTCATCGACGTTCGTGGTGAAACGTAGAACCCGGGATTCGCCCTCGCCTGCCACTTCTAGCAACACTGCAACGAAAGGAGCGTCATCCACGGTGATACCGACTTTCTCGACCGGGGTGACCAGGAAGTAGTCATCGCCCTCTCGACGGAGGACCGTGGAGAACAGACGCACCATGGGTTTTCGACCGATGGGGCTACCCAGATAGAACCAGGTACCGTCCCGGGCGATGCGCATGTCGATATCGCCACAAAACGGGGGATGCCAAAGGTGCACGGGCGGCAACCCCTTGCCGGTCTTGGGAACTTGAGCCAACAGATCATTGGCTTTACCCGAACCACTCATACGCTGCTCCTCAGCGGGCGGCGACGCCCAGTAGACTGCGAGCGTAATCCTCCATGGGTGGGCCGAGCAAATCTTCAGGCTTGGTGTTATACAGCGTCAGCAGGCCGCCCCGCAGATGAATGCGCGCCGAATCGATGAGATAACGGGTATTGGTTTCAATCAACATCAGTTGAACCACACCGTTGTCGATCCCCAGCCGGTCGACAGCCTCCTGATCCGACCACTCGTCGAAATTGCCGATGCGGTCATCCGCCCGCGCAAAACGCGTGTACAGCAAATAATGCGCACCCGCGGCGCGAGCCTCGTTCATCGCATCATCGAGCCCTTCTGCTGCCGGTGCCCGGCGGACCATCGGGAAGTATTCGATGAATCCGTTGAAGGCCTCTTCGGCTACCACGTTCGTGCGGGGGTAGGCGCCACCGGGAGGTGCGAAGGCACCTTGGGCGATATAGATGAAGGAATCCGGCTGCAGGCGGAAATTGTTGATTCGACGGGTCGAGCTATGGTCAAGCAAGCCCGCGTCACTGAGCTCGTCATGAGCCCCTTGTGCCAGATCGCTGACATGCATGCAGCCGCTCAATGCCAGAAACGTCAGCAGTAAAACCAGGCTACGCATCACTTCCTCCAAATACCGGCGACGGAAAACCGGCGAATGGCCGGGTAATGCAGCTTTTGCGCCATGTCGAAGAAAGGGGGAAAAGTGCGTGGCACTCAGCGTGGCAGCGGGCTTCGAGTGCCCGCTCCATCGAGGAGCGAGGCAGGGCACTCGCGGGCCCGCAGCGCGCGGGCTGACGGGTCAGCTTCTGGAAGTCTCTGGTTTGAGGTCGTGCGCGGATTCTGGGTCGCGCTTGCGCTTGTTGCCCATGCGCACGCCAATGTCCATCAGGAACTGGAAAAACCCTTCCTGATCCTCCAGCACGTTACTCCAGAACGGCGAGTGATACAGGGCAACCGCGCCATGCACCAGGGCCCACGCTGCACAGTAGTGGAAATACGGCGGTACGTCCTCGAGCTTGCCTTCGGAGATTCGCCCCTTGATCAGCAGCGTCAAATGCTCGAAGTTGGAGGCGCGGATGGTGTGCAACTGCTCGACCATCTCAGGGACCTGGTTGCCCTTGACCACTTTTTCCTCCAGCCGGTCGAACAGGCGGTACCGTTGCGGATCGCGCATCCGGAACTCGAAATACGCGCGGGACAGCGCTTCCTTGTCCTTGTCGACATCGGCCGAGTGCAACAGCTCGTTCAAATCACGCTCGTAGTCGAGCATCAGGCGCAGGTAGATTTCCGCCTTCGATTTGAAATGCTTGTAGATGGTGCCTTTACCAATACCGACGGCATCAGCAATCATCTCGACGGTGACACTGTCTTCACCCTGTTCGAGAAACAGCTTTAACGCGGTATCGAGAATTTCTTGCTCACGGCGCCGAAACTCACGGACCTTACGAGGTTCTTTCTGCATAGGAGGAGGCTGTGGAGTCAAAATCGAAGCCGCACATTATGCCTAACTGGCGGGAAATTGCACGGATCATCCGACCATGTCTACGTTTCACGAAGAGTTCGCGCAAGCAGCCGATGTGCGTTATCTCAACCACGCCGCTGTTGGCCCGTGGCCAAAACGCACGGCCATGGCCATCCAAAACTTCGCTGAAGAGAACGTTTTACGGGGCGCACAGCACTATTTGGACTGGATGAAGGTCGAGCAGCGACTTCGCGAACGGCTGGCTCGCCTTCTGAACGCGCCGTCAACGGATGACATCGCACTGGTCAAAAACACCTCGGAAGCCCTCTCTTTTGTCGCTTTTGGCCTGGACTGGAGGCCGGGCGACAGTGTGGTGATCAGTGATGAAGAGTTTCCGTCCAACCGAGTGGTATGGGAGGCCCTCAAGCCGCAGGGTGTTGAGGTTATCCAGGTCAGCCTCAAAGGCCTGGACCCGGAGGCAGCCTTGCTGGACGCCTGCGGGCCTCGCACCCGTCTGCTGTCTATCAGCTCGGTGCAATTCGCCACGGGCACTCGGCTGGACATTGAACGTCTCGGAGCAGGATGCAAACGACGCAATGTGTTGTTTTGCATCGATGCCATTCAGCACATTGGCGCCCTGCCCTTCGACGTACAGGCCAGCCAGTGCGACTTCGCGATGGCTGACGGGCACAAGTGGATGTGCAGTCCCGAAGGGCTTGGGGTTTTTTATTGCCGGGCCGAGCTGCGGCCCCGGCTGACACTGCACGAATTCGGCTGGCACATGCTGGAGCATTCCGGCGATTACGGCCGCAACGAGTGGCAACCCGCGGCCAGTGCCCAACGGTTCGAATGCGGCAGCCCCAATACGCTGGGAGCGGTGGCGCTGGACGCCAGCCTTTCGCTCTTGGAAGAAGTGGGTATGGATACCGTAGGAAATGCCGTTCTGGAACGCGTGAAGTGGCTCGAGGAGGGGCTCGGCAAAATCAACGGCGTACAACTGCACACTTCACAGGAAGCCGCCCGTCGATCCGGCATCCTGACCTTCAGCCTGGACAGCCAGCCTGCGGCACAGGTCTGGCAGGAATTGATGCACAACCAGGTCGTCTGCTTGCCTCGCGGCCCCGGTATCCGCTTTTCCCCCCACTTTTACACGCCATCGCGGGTGATCGAAGAGACATTGGCGATTGTGCAGGCGATCGCCAAGCATTGAGGTATCAGCAGGGGGCTGGGTATTCCAAAACTGTTTAAAAAACGTACAGGCAAACGCTGGACGCTTGGAGAATATGTCCAATACTGAATCTGTCGGTGCGGCATCTCCCCCAAGTGCCAGCATCGGTAAAGGCACCCACGGATAGCGTGTCTTTGTTTTACTCCTAATGGTCTTAACCCGGATTCACCCCCCAGAACCCGGGTTTTTTTTGCCTGCGATTTGGCGCGCTTAAACGGGTTTCACTCTGGCCAGAGGAAACAGGCGCTTGAAATTCTCGGTGGTCTGCTCCGCGAAGCGCTCGAAACGCTCCCCACGCAACATCGCCAGAAATTCTGCGACTTCGCGAACGTATTGCGGCAGGTTCGGTTTGCCCCGGTACGGTATCGGCGCCAAATAGGGTGAGTCGGTTTCCACGAGCAGACGGTCCGCCGGGACTTTACTGGCCACATCACGCAGCGCGTCAGCGTTGCGGAACGTCACGATGCCGGACAGGGAAATGTAAAAGCCTAGGTCCAGCGCCGCCTTGGCCATGTCCCAATCTTCGGTGAAACAATGCAGCACACCGGCCTGTGGCAGTGCCGCTTCGCGCAGCAGTTCGAGTGTGTCCGCCCGAGCGCCTCGGGTATGCACGATCACCGGCTTGCCGGTCGAGCGAGCGGCTTGAAGATGCAGGCGAAACGACGCTTGTTGCAATTCAGCGGCTTCCGGCTCGTAGTGATAATCCAGCCCGGTTTCCCCGATGGCCACCACACGAGGATGGTTCAGCTCGCCTAACAGCCACTCCAGCGCAGGCGCCTCCCCCGGCTTGAGATCCAGCGGATGAATACCCACCGAGCAGTCCACATCGCCATAACGGTCGGCCAGAGCCTTCACGTCGGCGGCGTTGTCGGCACTGACACCGATGCACAGAAAATGGCCAACGCCTCGTTCGCGCGCTGCTTGCAACGCGTTATCGAGAGAACCGTCGTGTTGAGCGAGATCGAGACGATCGAGGTGGCAATGGGAGTCTACAAGCATGGGGACCGCGGCAAATTACATCGTGTGGGTGGGACGGTCGGACTTGAGGGCACCGGCCAGGTAGTTTTCAATCATGTTGCGCGCCGTGTTGTCACCGTCATTGAATTGCACCCCCACACCGGCGGCGCGATTGCCCTGCGCGCCCTTGGGGGTTATCCAGGTGACCTTGCCCGCAACCGGGATTTTTTCCGGCTCGTCCATCAAGTTCAGCAACATGAACACTTCATCCCCCAGCTTGTAGCTTTTGCTCGTAGGGATGAACAGCCCGCCGTTCTTGATGAATGGCATGTAGGCGGCGTAGAGAACCGATTTGTCCTTGATGGTCAGGGACAGAATGCCGTTACGCGGGCCCGGACCCAGGGGAACGCTCATTTCAACTTCCTCTGCAGATGCTGATGCCAGGCGGCCAGTCTAACCTTGTCCGGTCAAAGATGCCCACTGGACCAATAACGCTTCGAGCAATAAAACCCGGTTCAAGTTCGCCTTGGACAAGACCTTCTGCCGCTGCAGCAGGACCCAGTCCTGTATGGCCAGTACTTTTGGCTGCGGGGACTTCTGCGCCAGGTACTGCACGACCTTGCGCATGTCAGCCAATCCGAGGCCGCTTTCATCCTCGGTCAACTGGTAACGCAACATCAAGTTGGACCAGTCACAGAACCAGTCGAACAACAACAGCAAAGGAACGTCTTTCCACCCTTCCGCCAACTGAGTCGGTGATTGCTGGCCCTTGAGCAATTTCTTCACACCGTCCACGACCAGCGCGCGTTGTTCGCGAACGCCCTGCGCCTGAAGCGCAACGGCTGCCAGGGGAGACCCTGCCGCCAAGGTCAACAATTCGACGCGCTCTTCGACGCTACACTCGGGCAAGGCCTCCGCCAGCCACGCCACGCTCATGGCCTCGCTCGGCAATGGACAGGCCTGTTGCACGCAACGACTCTTGATGGTGGGCAGCAACCGGCTTGGCTGGTGGCTGACCAGCAGCAACACGGTATCGCCTGAAGGCTCTTCGAGGCTTTTCAACAGGGCGTTGGCCGCGTTGATGTTCATCGACTCAACAGGCTCGATCAACACCACTTTGCGACCTCCCATCTGCGCCGTCTGCACCACGAAACTGACCAGATCCCGTACCTGATCGACCTTGATCGCTTTGTCGGCCTCTTCAGGTTCCAGCACATAGTTATCGGGATGACTGCCAGCAGCCAGCAGCGAACATGACTTGCAATGGCCGCAGGCCTCCAGGCCGAGCGGCTGTTGACAGAGAAGCCGGTGCATCAGCCGCTCGGCCAGCGCCCGCTTGCCGATCCCAGCCGGCCCATGCAGCAGATAGGCATGGGCATGCTGGGTGCGCCCGGCCAGTTGCTGCCAGAGGGCCTGTTGCCATGGATAGCCTTCAGCCATGCTGGCGTTCCGTAAGCCGCTGCAGCAGGTCGGGCATCATCGCATCAAGAGAAGCCTGCACCTCGTCGAGCGAACGGGCAGCTTCGACCAGCCGATAACGCTGAGGCGCGGCCGCCGCACGGTTGAGATAGGTGCTGCGCACCGCCTCGAAAAACGCTCGCCCCTCCTGCTCGAAACGGTCCAGGCGCCCCCTGGCCGTGGCGCGAGCCAGGCCAATTTCAACCGGTAAATCGAACACCAGGGTCAGGTCTGGCCGCAGCGCACCTTGCACGAAATCTTCCAGGGCAGCGATACGCTCGACCGACAACCCGCGACCTCCCCCTTGGTAGGCATAGGTGGCATCGGTGAACCTGTCGCACAGCACCACGGCACCGCGGGCCAAAGCCGGCCGAATGACACTCGCCAAATGCTGAGCACGGGCGGCGAAGACCAGCAGCAGTTCAGTGTCGGCGTCCATGACTTCATCGCTCGGCGCCAGGAGCAACTCACGAATGCGCTCGGCAAGCGGCGTACCGCCCGGCTCGCGGGTCAACACCACGTCGATGCCCTGCTCGCGCAGGCGCTCGGCCAGGTACTCGCGGTTGGTGCTTTTACCGGCGCCTTCGGGGCCTTCAAGGGTGATAAACAAACCAGTCACAGGCTGTCCTTGATCAGATTCATTGCGGTTTCGGCTCGCTTTTCTCAGGTTCGCCGCTGGCGTCGGCAGGGGCCGCGGATTGCGCAGGCGTGGGCACCTGAGGCGCAGTGGGGGATGACCCCGTTGCGGACTGCGGCACGTCGGCGCCCGACTCCGGGACTGGGAGCGTCACCGGCGCGGGGCTGGAACGGTAATCGGCACGCCGTTTGAGCTGAAACGCTTTCACGGCCGCATTGTGCGCATCGAGATCAGCGGAGAATACGTGGCTGCCATCCCCTCGTGCGACGAAATACAGGCTGTTGCCCGGTGCCGGGTTCAGCGCGGCGTGAATCGCTTCGCGCCCGACCATGGAAATTGGCGTCGGCGGCAGCCCTGGGATGACGTAAGTGTTGTAGGGCGTTGCCTCTTTCAGGAACGCCCTGGTGATCTTGCCGTTGTATCGCTCGCCCAGACCGTAAATAACGGTCGGATCGGTTTGCAGCAACATGCCTTGCTGAAGGCGCCGCACGAATACGCCGGCGATTTGCCCGCGCTCCTGAGGCACGCCCGTTTCCTTCTCTACCAGGGAGGCCATGATCAGCGCCTGGTAACGGTCGGTGTAAGGGACGTCGGCAGCGCGATCGTCCCACTCCTCTTTCAGCACTTCATCCAGACGGTTGTAGGCCTGCTTCAGCAGCTCGGCGTCGGTCATGCCGCGGACATAACGGTAGGTATCGGGAAAGAAGCGGCCTTCAGGGAAAACGTCTGTATGGCCGATTTTCGCCATCAGTTCACTGTCGCTGAGATGGGCCAATGTCTGTTCCAATTTTGGCTGCTTTGCCAATGCCGCGCGAACCTGACGAAAATTCCAACCCTCAACCAGGGTCAGGCTGTATTGCACCACGTCGCCTTTCTGCCACAACGCCAGCAGCGATCTGGCATCCATCCCGGGGCTCATGCGGTACTCGCCACTGTGCAACGACTGGTCAGAGAGGTTGAAGCGCCAATAAAGACGCAGCCAGAAAGCGTCCTTGATCACCCCTTCTGCTTGCAATCGATTAAGCATGCCATTGGGTGACGCACCGGAGGGCACGTCGAGCAGCCTTTCCTCGGTCAAGTTCAGCGGCTGTTGCAGCGCGTTGCGCTGTTCCCAGAAGGCCAGACCCAGCAACAGCCCCGCCAGAACCAGACCCGTTTCCAGCAAGACGAATAATTTTCGGATCACGAATCAGATATCCAGAAGCCCGCGAGCGAGGTGTTGCAGTTTACGGGTCACAGGGCCAACCGGCCAGTTCAGTTGCTCGAACTCACGCACCGGCCAGATGCCATAGACGCTGTTGCAGACGAAGACTTCATCGGCTTTGCGCAGATCCGACATCCCCAGGTCCAGTGCCCGGACCGCCATGTTCTGCTGCTCGCCCAGACGCAACACCTCGGCACGCATGATGCCAGCCACTCCACACCGGGACAGATCGGGCGTCAGCAACACCCCGCCCTTGACCAGGAACAGGTTGCTGTAGACCGCTTCGACGATTCGCCCGGATGTGTCACGCATCAGGCCTTCGGCGTGCTCGGTATCATGCCATTCATTGCGCGCGAGCACCTGCTCCAGACGGTTGAGGTGTTTCAGCCCTGCCAGCAGCGGCTGCTCCGCCAGACGCGTTCGACAGGGGAAGAGCCGCACCCCATGCTCGGCATTGGACGGCGGGTAGGCCGGCAGCGGGCTGGCCTGGAGGATACGCACACCCCGAGCGCCCGGCACTGGCGCGTAGCCGCGCAGGCCATCACCCCGGGTGATGATCAGCTTCATCACCCCTTCCTGCATCTGATGGGCGAAGGCCCGGCATTCGGACTCGATCAGCGGCAGGTCAAGGGCGAACGCAAGCCGCTTTCCCGTCAAGGCCAGGCGATGCATGTGGCCAGAGAAAAGCAAGGGTTGGCCCGCCTTGACCAGGAGGGTTTCGAAGAACCCATCCCCGTAGGCCAGCCCTCTATCCTTCACGGACAGTTGGCTGGCAGGCTGGCCATCGATCCAGCACAAGGTCATTCAGCGTACCGGCGGAACACCAGCGAACCGTTGGTGCCACCAAACCCGAAGGAGTTGGAGACGACCACATCGATCGGCATGCTGCGGGCCTCATGTGGCACGAAGTCCAGATCACAACCCTCGCTGGGCTCATCGAGGTTGATGGTCGGCGGCGCTACCTGGCCGTTGATCGCCAGGACGCTGAAAATTGCCTCGATCGCCCCCGCTGCGCCCAGCAAATGGCCGGTCATCGACTTGGTCGAACTGACCGCCAGCTTGTAGGCGTGGTCGCCGAACACGGACTTGATCGCGCTGACTTCCGCCAGGTCGCCCGCCGGCGTGGAAGTACCGTGTGCGTTGATGTATTGCACCTGGTCCGGGGTGATCTTCGCATCGCGCAGTGCATTGGTGATACAGCGCGCAGCGCCGGCGCCATCATCAGGAGGGGATGTCATGTGAAACGCATCGCCACTCATGCCGAAACCGATCAACTCGGCATAGATGGTCGCGCCACGAGCACGGGCGTGCTCAAGCTCTTCCAACACCAACGCGCCAGCGCCATTGGACAACACGAAACCGTCGCGCCCCTTGTCCCACGGGCGGCTGGCCCGCGTCGGCTCATCGTTGCGCGTGGACAGTGCGCGGGATGCGCCGAAGCCACCCATGCCCAGACCGCAGGCCGCCATTTCGGCGCCCCCGGCGATCATGACATCCGCCTCGTCGTACGCGATATTGCGCGCGGCCATGCCGATGCAATGGGTGCTGGTGGTGCAAGCCGTGGCGATAGCGTAGTTAGGCCCCTGCGCACCCAGGTGGATGGACAGGAAGCCTGAAATCATGTTGATGATCGAACCCGGTACGAAGAACGGGGAGATCTTGCCTGGCCCCTGTTCATGCATCAGCCGGCTGGTGTTTTCGATGTTGGTCAGGCCACCGATGCCGGAGCCCATGGCTACACCCACGCGCTCGCGATTGGCGTCGGTGATTTCGATACCTGCGTTGCGCACAGCCTGAAAGCTGGCCGCCAAGCCGTACTGGATGAACAGGTCGAGACGGCGAGCCTCTTTGGGCGACAGGTATTCTTCGACGTTGAAGCCTTTGACCGATCCGCCGAAACGGGTCGTATAAGCCGAAAGATCCGTGTGTTCGATGGGGCCAATGCCACTCTGGCCAGCCAGAATGCCTTGCCAGGTGCTAGGCACATCGTTGCCCAATGGCGTCAGCATACCCATACCGGTGACCACGACGCGTCTACGCGACACAGGACTCTCCTTTATTCTATTGACGAAACGCTGGCCCTATTCAAAGAAAAAACCGCACGCCTGAGGCAGTGCGGTTTCTCCAGGACAGCGAACTACGGCTACGAAAGCTTACGCCTGGTGGGCGGTGACGTAGTCGATAGCCTCTTGAACGGTGGTGATCTTCTCGGCGCTTTCGTCAGGGATTTCGGTCTCGAATTCCTCTTCCAGAGCCATCACCAGCTCAACGGTGTCAAGGGAGTCGGCACCCAGGTCTTCAACGAAAGAAGCGGAGTTGACCACTTCCTCTTGTTTGACGCCAAGTTGCTCGGCAACGATTTTCTTGACGCGCTCTTCGATGGTGCTCATACCGTGTTTTAACTCCTAGTGGACAAATTCGGGCCGCGGGCCGATGGGTAAGTGTATAGAAGAGGTTTTGCGTATTTCAAGCTAATCGCAAATCCTGCTTCTTCCATCGCTCCGCAACCCATCAATAGATTTCAGCTTTATAACGGATTTCGGACAGCCCGTATGACAATTTTTCGGTACGGGAAGTCACATGTACATGCCGCCGTTCACGGGGATTGTAGCCCCGGTCACGTAGCCTGCACCTTCCGAGGCAAGAAAAGCGACCACATGCGCGATCTCTTCCGCCTGCCCCAGTCGGCCCAGCGGAATCTGGGCCGTCAGGGAATCGCGTTGCGCCTCCGGCAGCTCGCGCGTCATGTCGGTGTCGATGAAGCCCGGCGTCACCGAGTTCACCGTGACCGCCCGCGAACCGACTTCACGTGCCAGCGCGCGGCTGAAGCCTTCCAGACCCGCTTTCGCGGCGGCGTAGTTTACTTGACCGGCATTGCCCATGGCACCCACCACCGAGCCGATGCTGATGATACGCCCCCAGCGAGCCTTGGTCATGCCGCGCAGCACACCCTTGGTCAGGCGATACAAGCTGGTCAGGTTGGTGTTGATGACATCATGCCACTCGTCATCTTTCATACGCATCATCAGGTTGTCACGGGTAATTCCGGCGTTATTGACCAGGATCAACGGGGCGCCAACGCGTTCGGTGATCTGTGCCAGCACCGCACTGACGGATTCGTCATTGCCAACGTCCAGCGCCAGACCGAAACCCTCGACACCATTTTCCTTGAAGTAAGCGGTGATTTTCTCGGCACCGGCTTCGGAAGTCGCGGTACCCACGACCGTAGCGCCATTACGGCCCAGTTCAAGGGCGATAGCCCGACCGATGCCACGGCTGGCGCCGGTGACCAATGCAACTTTACCTTGCAGACTCATGCAGGCGTCTCCTTATCAGGCCAGCGCTGCACGAGCGGCAGCGAAGGCATCCGGGGTATTGAGGTTGTAAGTGTTCACGCCTTCGGCGCAGCGCTTGTTAAGGCCGGCGAGTACCTTGCCCGGACCGCACTCCACCAGTTGCAGCGCGCCGTTGGCGGCCAGCGTCTGGACGGACTCGACCCAACGGACAGGCTTGTACAACTGTTGAAGCAGGTCGGTTTTCAACGTGTCCAGGTCCGAAGCCACGGCGGCGGTGACGTTTTGCACCAGGGGAATCTGTGGCACTTGCCAATCGATGGCAGCGACGGATTGTGCAAAACGCTCGGCCGCAGGACGCATCAGTTCGCAATGCGAGGGAACACTGACTGGCAGTGGCAATGCACGTTTGGCACCTTTGGCCTTGCACACTTCGATTGCACGGTCCACGGCGGCCTTGGCACCTGCGATGACCACTTGACCCGGGGAGTTGAAGTTGACTGCGCTGACCACATCACCGTGGGCCGCTTCGGCACAGGCTGAAATGACATCCGCATCTTCCAGGCCAAGAATGGCCGCCATGCCGCCTTGCCCTGCAGGCACGGCCTCCTGCATCAATTGACCACGACGCTCGACCAGCTTCACCGCATCGGCCAGCGACAGACTGCCCGCTGCGACCAAGGCGCTGTACTCGCCCAGGCTGTGCCCGGCAACGAACGCCGGACGTGCGCCTCCTTCGGCCAACCAAAGGCGCCACAGGGCAACCGAAGCGGTCAGGATCGCAGGCTGGGTTTTATCGGTCTGATTGAGGGTTTCTTCGGGCCCCTGCTGGGTGAGCGCCCACAGGTCATAGCCCAAGGCGTCGGAGGCTTCTTTGAACGTATCCAGCACCAGCGGAAACTGCGCGCCCAATTCAGCGAGCATGCCGAGGGATTGCGAACCCTGGCCCGGAAAGACGAATGCGACGGAAGCAGACATTAACTAGCCCCTGATGGTTGTCGTCAAAAAGAACGCCCGGCAGAACCGAACGTTTGGAAATTCAATGTGTTGCGCGAGAACCGTTGGATGACCAGACGGTCACGAGGGTCACATTCTAGCGCACGGCACCTCATAACAACTCTTCCAGTCGACCATGCAAGCGCTCCGGCAGATTTTCCTGGATCTCGATCAACGCCCGCTGAATCGCGCTCTGGAACCCTTGGACACCTGCAGACCCGTGGCTTTTCACCACAATGCCTTGCAAGCCCAGAAAGCTGGCGCCATTGTGCCTCGCCGGGGCCAAGTCCGCTCGGAGGCGCTTGAGCAACGGCATCGCCAGCACCCCTACGGCCCTGGACATCACACCCTGCCGAAACAAGGTCTCGATTCGGTCACCGATCATCGTGGCGAGCCCCTCGCTGGATTTGAGCAGAATATTTCCGACAAAACCGTCGCAAACCACCACGTCCGCCTCGCCCCGGTATAACCCGTCACCTTCGATGAAACCGGTGTAGTTCAGACCGGGCGCCGCCTGGAGCAGGCTCGCCGCGAGCTTGACCTGCTGATTGCCCTTGATGTCTTCAGTGCCGACATTGAGCAAGGCCACCTTAGGCCGCACCACGCCCAACGCTTCGGCAGCCACCCCCCCCATCACCGCAAACTGATACAGGTGCTCGGCGCTGCAATCGACGTTGGCGCCCAAGTCGAGCAATTGGCAATAGCCCTGCTGTGTGGGTATCGCGGCGACCATCGCGGGCCGGTCGATCCCCGGCAGCGTCTTGAGGACAAAACGCGACAGCGCCATCAAGGCACCCGTGTTTCCCGCACTCACGCATGCCTGGGCACTGCCCTCGGCCAACAGGCGCAGCGCCACACGCATCGAGGAATCCGGCTTGCCACGCAGCGCGAGCGAAGGCCGATCATCCATGGTGATGACCTCGCTGGCATGCACAACGGACAGGCGCGACCTGTCGACGCCGGAATGACGTGCGATAAGTTCTTCAATAAGGGGAGCATGACCGACGAGGGTCAGATGAAGCGAGGGGGTAGCGAGCAGGCAGGCAATGCTGGCCTGGACAATGCTGCGGGGACCGAAGTCCCCGCCCATTGCGTCGATCGCGATGATCGGAGCGGACAAGAACTTACTCGTCAGCGCCCTTGTCGATCACTTTACGGCCACGGTACACGCCTTCTGGCGATACGTGGTGACGCAGGTGAACTTCACCAGTGGTTTTTTCTACAGACAGAGCGCTAGCCTCGAGAGCGTCGTGCGAACGGCGCATGTCACGGGCAGAGCGGGATTTTTTGTTCTGCTGAACAGCCATAATTGATTAACTCCTAAACGTTTGGGTCACGCTTTAACTGCGCCAATACACTGAACGGGTTGGACCGCGTTACCTCGTCCACGCTCGGCTCGGGCTCATCGAGGCCCGCCGGCTGCTGGCATTCTTTCGGATCATGAGCAGGCACGATGGGCAGGGCGAGCAACAGCTCTTCCTCGATCAACGCCAGCAGATCCAATGGATCTTCGCCGAGTTCCAGCACGTCATAGCCTTTCGGCAACGACTGGGTGTCTGCACCCTCCTTGACCACGGCGTAACTGCATTCGCTATGGATCGGCAGGGTGACCAGCTCAAGACAACGCTGGCAAACCATTTTGACCTCGACGTCGATTTCACTGTGAAAAACCACAGCGCGTCGCTCATCTCGCTCAAAAACGAATTTCGCCTGCACTGTACCGAGATTGTCAGCAAGCGGGTCGCAGAGTCTCTCCAAATCGGCCAGCGGCAGCGCACCTTCGAGAGAGGCGCCACGATCGGCTAATTTGCGCGGGTCAACGTGAGGTGGAATCGGGTCATTCAACATAGGCGCAGCATTCTAGGGACGACCCCGGCGGCTGTCAAAGGAAATTCAGGGCTGTTCGGCACCTGGCCCGCTGATTACACTCGCCCCTTCTGTTTCGGAGACCACCATGCTGCCTTTGCTTCTTGCCTCCAGCTCGCCCTACCGCCGGGAATTGCTCGCTCGCCTCAGCCTGCCGTTCGTCTGTGCATCGCCGGACATCGACGAGCGCCGTCGCGACGACGAGCCTGCCATTGCATTGGTCCAGCGCCTGGCGCAGGAAAAAGCCAAGGCCTTGTCAGGGCTGTATCCCGACCACCTGATCATCGGTTCCGATCAAGTGGCCGTACTGGGCGAGCGGATTCTTGGCAAGCCGCACACCTTGGATAAAGCGCTCGAGCAATTGACCGCCAGCAGCGGGAAAAGCGTGAGCTTCCTGACGGGCGTTGCGCTGTACAACAGCCAGACCGGCCACTGTCAGGTGGACTGCGTGCCGTTTACCGTGCACATGCGCGAACTGAGCGCCGAACGCATTGCCCGCTACCTGGACGCCGAGCGCCCGTACGACTGCGCAGGCAGCTTCAAGGCAGAAGGCCTCGGCGTCAGCCTGTTCCGGAGCACCGAGGGGCCCGATGCAACCAGCCTGATCGGCCTTCCTTTAATAAGGCTGGTGGACATGCTGATGGCCGAAGGTGTGCAAATCCCCTGACTGCCTGAGCTGCCACAAAAAACCCGACCAACGGCCGGGTTTTTTCTCAGTTCGATAGCTTCAGCGCAGAGAAGGCCCACCGAACCCCGCCCACATGGCGATCTTTTCCGCGACGCTGGAGCCAATCTTTTTGGAGAATCGGTCCAGGGGCGATTCCTGAACGGTGTAATCGACGATTTCTTTCTCGCCAATCACTTCGCGCGCTACATAGCTGGAACTGCCCAGGCCGTCGACCAGCCCGAGCCCGACCGCCTGCTCTCCCGTCCAGACCAGCCCCGAGAAGAGCTCCGGATGGTCCTTATCTTTCAGTCGATCCCCACGCCCGGCTTTCACACTGGCAATGAATTGCTTGTGCGTGGTGTCCAGAACACCTTGCCAGAACGCAGTCTCGTCTGCTTTGGGCGGCTGAAAGGGATCGAGAAAGGCCTTGTGCTCGCCGGAGGTGTAAACCCGACGGTCGACTCCCAGTTTTTCCATGGTTCCGACGAAGCCGAAACTGGCAGCCGTCACCCCGATGGAGCCTACGAGACTGGCCTTGTCGGCATAAATCTCATCGGCGGCGCTAGCGATGTAATAAGCGCCCGAGGCGCCAAGATCACTGATGACCGCGTACACCTTGATGTCCGGCTTCTTGGCGCGCAGGCGGCGGATTTCATCGTAGATGTAACCGGACTGCACTGGACTGCCGCCCGGACTGTTGATACGCAGGATCACGCCCTTGGTTTTTTCGTCATCGAACGCTGCCCTCAAGGCAGTGACGATGTTGTCGGCGCTGGCGGCCTCCGTGTCGGCGATCATGCCTTTCACGTCGATCAAGGCCGTATGGCTGGTACCACGCGACGCCCCCTTGCCGAACTCCATCAGCGGCGAGAACAGTGCCAATGCCGCGAACAGATAAATGAAGGTCAGTGATTTGAAGAAGATGCCCCACCGCCGGGTGCGACGGTGCTCCTGAACGTTGGCCAGTAGCGTCTTCTCCAGCAGCTTCCAGCTTTTCGCATCACCCGTGTCGTCTTGCGCTTGCGAAGACGGCGATTTCCATTCGTCCGACATAGATCATTTACCCCGACAACTAAGATTTGGCCAAAAGTCTGTAATAAGGCTGCGCTCGATCAAACCCGCCGAAAGCAGGCGGACGCCCGAGCTCATAACGCCTACTCAACGCTCTACGCACCCAACCATGTGCGCAATTCGGAAAAGTGCCCGATCGTCAGTCGAGGCTTGTACGCCAGGAGCGCCTCGAGCGACTGCGCGCCGTAACCGACGGCGACTGCATCCATTCCCGCATTGTTCGCCATCATCAAGTCGAACGACGCGTCGCCGACCATCAAGGCCTTCTCCGGCTTGACGCCACAATGATCGAGGATTTGGTTGAGCATCAATGGATCGGGCTTGCTGGCCGTTTCATCTGCGGCCCGAGTGGCATCGAAATAATCGAGCCAGCCATGCGCCTTGAGTACGCGATCCAGCCCACGACGCGCCTTACCGGTCGCCACCGCCAGCCGGTATCCCTCGGCGCGGAAGGCTTCCAGCGATTCACGCACCCCATCGAACAGCTTCGACGGCTCGGCATCCATGGCCATGTAGCTGTCGGCATAGTGCTGACGAAAATCGAGAAGGTCGTTGCCGGAGATGTCGGGATAGAGCGTCCGGATCGCTTCGGGCAGGCCCAGACCGATAATGCCTTTGATGGCCTGGTCGTCCCGCACGGGCCGCCCCGCAAGGTTGGCGGCCTGCCGCATGGCGTCGAGGATGCGCCCGATGGAGTCGGACAGCGTGCCGTCCCAGTCGAAGATCAGCAGTTCATAATCAGGACGCACTCAATCGCTCCACGGTCTTGGCCCACATGTCGTCGACTGGCGCCTGCAACTCGAGTTTCCCGCCATCAGGCAGGGGCACGGTCAGCGCGTAGGCATGCAGGAACAGGCGCTTGCCACCCAGGTCGCGAATCTCACGGCTGAAGTTTTCGTCGCCGTACTTGCTGTCACCCGCGATGCTGTGACCGGCGTGCAGGGTGTGCACCCGGATCTGATGCGTCCGCCCAGTCACCGGACGCGCCTCGACCATGGTCGCGAAATCGCCGAAGCGGCGCAGGACCTTGAACAGCGTCAGCGCCTCCTTGCCCTCATCGTTCACTTCAACCATGCGCTCACCGGACCGCAGGTTGCTCTTGAGCAGCGGCGCGCGCACCTGCTTCTGCGAAGTCGGCCAGTGGCCGCGCACCAGCGCCATGTACCGCTTGTCGACGCCATCGCCGCGCAATTGCTCGTGCAGATGACGCAGCATGCTGCGTTTCTTCGCGATCATCAGCAGCCCTGAGGTGTCCCGGTCCAGCCGGTGAACAAGCTCCAGCTCCTTCGCATCGGGGCGCAACTGACGAAAGGCTTCGATGACCCCGAAACTGAGCCCGCTGCCGCCGTGGACCGCGATCCCAGCGGGCTTGTTCAACACGATCAGCCCCTTGTCTTCGTGAACGATGGCCTCTTCCAGCCGCTGCAACAGCCCCTGTGCTACCGGTACCGGCTCGTCACGCTCGGGCACGCGCACAGGGGGAACACGCACGATGTCGCCCGCCTGGACTTTATATTCCGGCTTGACCCGCCCCTTGTTCACCCGCACTTCGCCTTTGCGCAATATGCGGTAAATCAAGGTCTTGGGAACGCCCTTGAGGTAGGTGATCAGAAAATTATCGATGCGTTGACCGGCAAGTTCCGGCGCAACCTCAACCAGCTGAACGCCGGGGGTTGGAGGGGTGATATTCGTCATGGCGCAAATCATAACAATTTTTTATGGATTTGAAGCACTTAATGATTGCTGCTATAGTCGCGAACGCCGCCAAAAGCGGCCTGGGCAGCGGATAAACGGTAAGAATACCGGCCCTGACCAACGCAATTCACAAGGGCGCGAGGCCGTCCTACGGGGCTTTCGGTGACAACGAACGGCCAGCCGGTGTAACGAGCGCAGGTGACATGAGGCCTGAAACAAGCCCGATCGCAGAGTGAAACGCTCGCCATCGAGGCCCACGTTCAAGGGCAGTTCACAAAGTGCAGTCACGGGCGGTTACTTCGAGCGAATGCTGCGCAAACCACGCCTTAATTTGAGCCATGAGGCGCGAACTTCCCATCGAAGATCGCGTGAATGCAAACCCGCTGCGGATTCAGCGCGCGGCAGCACCCGAATTATCAGGGATACGTGTGGGGTGGAGACGCACAACCGTCGGACTGTGTAGCAAAAGGCTTTAATCAAGACGCTTCATATCGTCCGCTACCGATGGTTGATTCCTCCTCCTGACAAAGCTTTTGCTGACAGGGTGTCATTTGTCACCACAGCAAGCAGGAAACGTCGTCGCGACGATGGCCCCTCTGGCCGGACATCGCTAGACACTGGAGTGTCCAAGCACTCCTGACGCGCCCTGACACCGACCGTGAGAAGTCGTGTGTGCCGAACGCCGTTTCCGGCAGCCCGGAAACCGACGGTACTACATGAAAAGAATGCTGATTAACGCAACTCAACCCGAAGAGTTGCGTGTTGCGCTGGTAGACGGCCAGCGCCTATACGACCTGGACATCGAATCCGGGGCCCGCGAACAGAAGAAGGCCAACATCTACAAAGGCCGGATCACGCGTATCGAGCCGAGCCTGGAAGCCGCTTTCGTGGACTTCGGTTCCGAACGTCACGGCTTCCTGCCGCTGAAGGAAATCTCCCGCGAATACTTCAAGAAAGCCCCGGAAGGTCGCGTCAACATCAAGGAAGTCCTGAGCGAAGGCCAGGAAGTCATCGTCCAGGTCGAGAAGGAAGAGCGTGGCAACAAGGGCGCGGCCCTGACCACCTTCATCAGCCTGGCCGGTCGTTATCTGGTGCTGATGCCGAACAACCCGCGCGCCGGTGGCATTTCGCGCCGCATCGAAGGCGAAGAACGCAACGAACTGCGCGAAGCGCTGAACGGCCTGATCGCCCCCGCCGACATGGGCCTGATCGTGCGCACCGCCGGCCTCGGCCGCAGCAGCGAAGAAATGCAGTGGGACCTCGATTACCTCCTGCAACTGTGGACCGCTATCAAGGAAGCGTCTCAAGACCGCGCTGCCCCGTTCCTGATCTACCAGGAAAGCAACGTCATTATCCGCGCCATCCGCGACTACCTTCGCCAGGACATTGGCGAAGTCTTGATCGACAGCGTCGAAGCCCAGGAAGAAGCTCTGACCTTCATCCGCCAGGTGATGCCGCAATACGCCAGCAAGATCAAGCTCTACGAAGACAGCGTTCCGCTGTTCAACCGCTTCCAGATCGAAAGCCAGATCGAAACCGCCTTCCAGCGCGTGGTCGAACTGCCTTCCGGCGGCTCCATCGTCATCGACCCGACCGAAGCGCTGGTGTCGATCGACATCAACTCGGCGCGTGCCACCAAAGGCAGCGACATCGAAGAAACCGCCCTGCAGACCAACCTTGAAGCGGCCGAGGAAATCGCCCGCCAACTGCGTCTGCGGGACATCGGCGGCTTGATCGTCATCGACTTCATCGACATGACCCCCGCCAAGAACCAACGCGCCGTGGAAGAAAAAGTCCGCGAATGCCTGGAAGCCGACCGCGCCCGCGTGCAGATCGGTCGCATCTCGCGTTTCGGCCTGCTGGAAATGTCCCGCCAACGTCTGCGCCCATCACTGGGCGAAAGCAGCGGCATCGTTTGCCCGCGCTGCAGCGGCACCGGCATCATTCGTGATGTCGAGTCGCTTTCGCTGGCGATCCTGCGCCTGATCGAAGAAGAAGCGCTGAAAGACCGGACCGCAGAAGTGCGCGCTCAGGTCCCGATCCCGGTCGCCGCCTTCCTGCTCAACGAAAAACGCAACTCGATCACCAAGATCGAACTGCGCACCCGGGCCCGCATCGTCATTCTGCCGAATGACCACCTCGAAACGCCGCATTTCGAAGTGCAGCGCCTGCGCGACGACAGCCCGGAAGCCCACAGCCTGCAGTCCAGCTACGAAATCGCTGCTGCCGCCGCCGAAGCCGAAGAAGTTCAGCCAACCGCCGCGACCCGGACCCTGGTCCGTCAGGAAGCAGCCGTCAAGACCGCACCCGCTCGCGCCAACGCTCCGGTCCCGACCGAAGTGGCTGAACCTGCCGCTGCAGCACCGGCCCCTGTGGCTCACGAGCCAAGCCTGTTCAAAGGCCTGGTGAAGTCGCTGGTCAGCCTGTTCGCCAGCAAGGAAGAGCCGGCTGCGCCGGTCGCCGCCGTCGAAAAACCGGCCACCGAGCGCCCTGCCCGCAATGAAGAGCGCCGCAACGGTCGTCAGCAGAGCCGCAATCGCAATGGCCGTCGCGATGAAGAGCGCAAGCCGCGTGAAGAGCGTGCTCCGCGTGCCGAGCGTGAAGAACGCGCACCGCGCGAAGAACGTGCACCGCGTGTCGACCGGGAAGAACGCGCGCCGCGCGAGCCGCGTGAAACGCGTGACGACAGCGCACCTCGTGAAGAACGCGCTCCACGTGCACCGCGTGAAGAGCGTCAGCCACGCACACCACGTGAAGACCGCAAGCCGCGGGAAGAACGTGTGCGCGAACTGCGCGAGCCACTGGACGCCGCACCGGCCGCCAACGCACCGCGCGAAGAGCGTCCGGAGCGCGCGCCACGTGAAGAGCGTCAGCCACGCGCGCCGCGCGAAGAGCGCAAGCCGCGTGAAGAGCAGGCAGTCGCGGCCGTTGATGACGAAGCTTTGTTGAACAACGAAGAACAGCACGACGACAACCAGGAGCACGCCGAAGGCGATCGCCCTCGTCGTCGTTCCCGTGGGCAACGTCGTCGCAGCAACCGCCGTGAGCGCCAGCGTGACGCCGATGGCAATGTGATCGAAGGTTCGGAAGGCAGCGAAAGCGGCGAGGTCCGTCAAGAGGGTTCGAGCGAGGAAATCGCAGCGGGTCTGGTCGTGACCGAAGCGGTTGCCGAAGTGGTGATCAGTGCTCCGGCAGAAGCCGAAGCCCAGCATCAGGCTGAACGTGCTACCGCAGCGGTGGAATCCGCGGCGGCAGAAGTTGCACCTGCCGAACACGTTGAAGCGCCGGCCGTGGAACAGCCAGCGGCACCGGCCAGACGTTCGGTCATGCCTGAAGTTGAAGTGGCACAATTCGACGCCTCGCTGAGCCCGTTCGAGCGCCAAGTGAAGGCGGCCGCACAGGCAGAGACGCCCGCAGCAATCGCGGCGGAAGCGCCAGCCGCCGAGCCAGCCCCGGAAGCACCAGCGCCTGTCGTTGAGGCCCCTGCCGTTGCGCCAGTGGAAGCTCCAAAAGCTGCCGAACCTGTGGTGGAAGCGCCCGTCGCAGCCGCTCCGGCTTCGGTCGAGACGCCTGCAGCGGCGCCAGCAGCCACTGCAGCGAGCACCGAAAAGCCGTCCTTGCCGATGGCCAGCACCGGCCGGGCAGCGAATGACCCTCGCGAGGTTCGTCGCCGTCGTCTGGAAGCCGAGCGCCTGCAAAAGCAAGCCGAGGCCGCCGCCACATCGTCGACAGAGGTACCGGCCCCGGTGGCAGCAGAAGTCACCGTTGAACCGGCAGCATCGTCGCCCGTCACTCACGAGCCTGCCAAGGCGGTCGTGACTGAAAACGGTGAGGAACTGGACGAAAGCAAAGCGCCTAAGTCCTTGTAATATCAGCGGCACGTAAAAAGCCCCGCCTGTGTCACACAGGTGGGGCTTTTTAATGCGCGCCATTTAGGCGCTACAGGTTGCCGCCCTTGTCGGGAACACGACCGGCTTATTTGAAAACCAGTGCGGCGGGTACATCCACGTCCCACAACACGCCTGGGTCATCGACCAACAGCTGGTTGACCTCGACACCCTGGAACAGGCGCCTGGCACCCTTCTCTCCTGCCAGCCCCCTCAGCGCCGGACCGAAACTGCGCCCAAAACCCACCGGATGGCCATACTGCCCCCCATGGACCGGAACGCTGATGAGATCAGCGGTCAACGATTGCGCCACGCACTCCAGGGTCTCCACTTGAATGAATGGCATGTCGCCCAAGACGATCAACCAGCCACGGTGATCGGGCTCGGCTGCCACCGCCGCTGCGATACTGTCGCCCATTCCGGGCGAATCCAGCACCACCACCTCGCAGCCGTGGCGCAAGCCCAGCTCTGCCACGCTGGTGTACTCGGGACGCGTCAGCAGGACGGTCTTATCGACGACCGTTCGCAGATTTTCCAGCACATGTTCGAGTACGGCACGCTCGACACCGTCGCGGCCCATGCATTGGGCGAGCAGCTTATTGCGATGGGCGCCGGCAACCTGCCGGAAACGTGCCCCCTGCCCCGCGGCAAGGACGATGGCGCACAGGGTTTCACGCATGGGTTATCTCTGATCGGAGGTTTTCAATCGAAAATGCAAACGTCAGGCCAAATGGGGCGTGCCATGCGTTGCCTGATGCCCCGAAAGACGCTCGGGCAACGGAATGGCGATCGCAAGCGTCCTTCAATAGAGGTTCGGTTCCATCTCCAGCGTAACCCCAAAGCGGGCGTGAACATCGGTCTGGATGCGCTCTGCCAGATTCAGCAGATCGCGTCCGGTCGCACGGCCGTAATTCACCAGCACCAGTGACTGAAGCGCGTGAACCCCGGCATCGCCGTCCCGATACCCCCTCCAGCCTGCCTGCTCGATCAACCAACCCGCGGCGAGCTTCACTTGGCCGTCGGCCTGTGGATAAGCCACCAGCCCAGGGTGAGCTTCGCCAATTCGCGCAGCCAACTCGGCAGACACCAGGGGGTTCTTGAAAAAACTGCCTGCATTGCCCAGCACGGCCGGGTCAGGCAATTTTTCGCTGCGTATCGCGCAAATCGCTCGACTCACGTGCATCGGCGTTGGCTCCGTGACACCTTGCTCCTGCAGGCGCTGACGCACCGGGCCGTAATCCAGGTTCAACCTGGCCGGATAGCTCAAGCGAAAACGCACCCGCAGCACCAGCCAGCGGCCCGGCTGATGTTTGAACAGGCTGTCGCGGTAACCGAATGCACACGCAGCGAGATCGAACTCGCGCTGTTCGCCGGTCTCGCGGTCCAGCGCTGTCAGGCTGTGGAAAACATCCTTCAGCTCCACGCCATAGGCGCCAATGTTCTGCATTGGAGCAGCCCCGACGGTGCCCGGGATGAGGCTCAGGTTTTCCAGCCCTGACAACCCCCTGGCAAGCATGTCCTGAACGAAAGGATGCCAAGGCTCGCCGGCCTCCGCTTCGACAATGGCCATGTCGCAATCCTCGCGAACGATCCGGACCCCACGACTGGCCATGCGCAGCACGAGGGCGTCGACGTTCCGGGTCAACAACAGGTTGCTGCCGCCGCCGATCACCAGCACCTCAAGACGATGTTCGGCGGCATAGGCCAGCGCTTCATGGACATCGGCATCCGAATGGGCCTCGGCGAACAGCCGCGCCCTGACATCGACGCCAAACGTGTTAAAGGGCTTGAGCGAAATGTCAGCGTGGATATCCAGGCTCATGAGCAGGCCTGCGCTGTGATTACCTGAGCACGACGATCACGCACGATCAGGCCTCCAGCAAGCGTCGAACGCGCTCGAGGTCTTCTGCTGTGTCGACGCCAGCAGGGGGCGCCTCCACTGCATCGGCCACGTGAATGCGCATGCCGTGCCAAAGCGCCCGCAGTTGTTCGAGGCTTTCGGTATTTTCCAGCCAGCACGGCCCCCAGCTGACGAAATCGTGCAGGAACCCGGCGCGGTAAGCGTAAATGCCAATGTGACGGCGATAGGGCACGCCCTCGGGCAATTCGTCGCGACTTCGGGCCAGGGCATCGCGAGCCCATGGCAGCGGCGCCCGGCTGAAGGTCAGGGCCAGGCCATTGATGTCGGCAATGACTTTGACCACGTTCGGGTTGAACAGGGCCGTGACATCCTCGATCGGTTCGGCCAGCGTCGACATGCGGGCTTCGGGATGGGCGGCGAGGTTCTCGGCGACCTGGTCGATCACCGCCGGTGGAATCATCGGCTCGTCGCCCTGCACGTTCACCACAATGGCATCGTTGGCAAGGCCCAGTTGCGCGGCCACCTCCGCCAGCCGGTCGGTCCCGGAGTTGTGGTCGTCACGCGTCATCAGCACTTCGGCTCCGAACCCTTCACAGGCCTCGACGATCCGCGGGTCATCGGTGGCCACGACCACGCGCTGCGCACTGCTTTTGCGCGCCTGTTCCCAGACGTGCTGGATCATCGGCTTGCCCGCGATGGTTTTCAACGGTTTGCCGGGGAAACGACTGGAGCCATAACGCGCCGGAATGACAACGGTGAATCCAGCCGTCATTTGTCCAACCGCTCTTCGGTGGTCAGGGTGCGCGCTTCGCTTTCCAGCATGACCGGAATGCCATCACGGATCGGATAAGCCAGGCCTGCGCCCTTGCTGATCAGCTCGGTCTTATCGGCGCTGAGCTTGAGCGGGCCTTTGCAGACCGGGCAGGCAAGGATGTCGAGCAATTTGGTGTCCATAAAAAATCCTGAGCGAGTCATGGCAGAAGCCGGGTTAACTGCGTATCGAACCAATCGACGAAGGCCGGAGAAGGTACCGCTTCCACGGCCAGGTACCACCAGTCCGGCGCTGCAAAAGGGGTGCACTTCACAGCGTCTTTCTCGGTCATGACCAGCGGCAGGGAGGGCGTGAACGCCAGGGCATCTGCGGTGAACTGGGCATGGTCGGGGAAGGCATGTGGGACCGGCCGCCAGTTTAGTCCTTCGAGCGTATTGAAGAAACGGTGCGGATTACCGATGCCCGCCACGGCATGCACGGCCTGACCGGCTGGAAAATGATCCAGCCCCGCGCGCGCTCCCGTCACCAGATTGACCAGCGCAGAGGGCTGCAGATGAAACGCGAAACCGTCGTCGCAGTCACTGCGTGCGCCGTTGTACAAAAGCGCATCGACGCTGTTCAGCCGCTCGACCGGTTCGCGCAGCGGACCGGCGGGCAGGCAACGGCGATTGCCCAGCCCTCGCGCGGCATCGATCAGCACCAGCTCCAGATCGCGAGCGAGCCGATAATGCTGCAAGCCGTCGTCGGAGAGAATGAGGTCCAGTGGTTCTGCCGCGAGCAACGCCCGTACGGCGCGAGCACGATCAGGGTCGATCATCAGCGGCACCTGGGTGCGCTTGACGATCAGCAGCGGCTCGTCTCCGGACTGTTCGGCCGGCTGATCGGCATGGACGCGCCACGGCAGGCTGGGAGGTTTGGCCCCATAACCGCGACTGACCACGCCAACGCGCAGGCCCTGCTGGCGGCAGTGTTCGATCATCCAGAGAATCAGCGGGGTCTTCCCCGTGCCACCCACGGTAATGTTACCCACGACGATCACGGGCACCGTCGGCCGGTACACCTCGCTTGCACCGGCGACGAAGCGTGCCCGCTTGCGGTTGACCACGCGTCGATAGAGGGCTTCCAGCGGCCGCAACAGGACCAGCGCCGGATGGCCGTTGTACCAGGCATCGAGCAAGCGATCGGTGAGTGCCATCAGTTAGCCGAAGCCGCCTCGACAGTGGTCATGCGCAGGTGGGCGAAACCCAGCTTGCCCGCCGCATCCATGGCCGTGATCACCGCTTGATGCGGCGTCTTTCCATCCGCACTGATGGACAACGGCAGGCTGGTGTCGCCGCCCGACTCTTTCTGCAGGGCGTCGATCAGGGTCTCGAGTTTGCTGTCGGCCAACAGGGTGTTGTTCACCGAATAGACGCCATCGGCGTTGATCGTGATGTCCACGTGCTTTTTATCGACATCGTCGGCAGACGCCCCGGTCACCGCCTGGGGAAGGTCCACACGCAGTTGGGTTTCGCGGGTAAACGTGGTGGTGACCACGAAGAACAGCAGCAGGATGAACACCACGTCGATCAGCGACACCAGATTGATGTCGATGGTCTCGCGGGGCTTGCGACGGCGGAATTTCACTTCTTGCGACCCTCGCCGCGGGCAGCGGCCTTGAGGTCCGGTTTGGCGTCGGTCAAGTCGACGTCACGGTCACCCTGCACCACTTCCACCAGCTTGATGGCTTCCTGCTCCATGCCGACCACCAGTTCATCGACCCGGCTTTGCAGATAGCGGTGGAAGAAAATAGTCGGGATTGCCACGGTCAGGCCCGAGGCGGTGCAGATCAGCGCCTTGGAGATCCCCCCGGCGAGCATCCCGGCGTTGCCGGTCATGCCGGTGGCGGTGAACGAGCCAAAGATGTCGATCATGCCCAAGACGGTACCCAGCAGCCCTAGCAGGGGTGCCATGGCAGCGATGGTGCCGAGGGTCGCCAGGTAGCGCTCCAGATCATGAATCACCCGAGCGGCCGCTTCTTCGATGCACTCTTTCATGATTTCGCGACCGTGTCGGGAATTGGCAAGACCGGCGGCGAGGATCTCACCCAAGGGCGAATCGGCACGCAGCTCCTTGAGTTTTTCGCTGCTCAGTTGCTTGTCCTGAATCCAGCGCCATACCTGACCCAGCAGATGCGGTGGCGTAATGCGGCTGGCGCGCAGGGTCCACAGACGTTCGATGATGATCCCGACGGCGGCGATGGAACTCAAAATGATCGGCAGCATCATCCAGCCACCCGATTTGACCAGCTCCCACACAGCAACCACCCCCTGAAAAAAAGTGGCGCCACTCTACCATAGGGTTGACGCCTCGCCGAACCCGCCGATCACCGAACGCACACTTCAATCTCGCCAGAATCGCCGTACCTCCCGCTCCGCCTTCGCCTTGCCGAAGGCGCCTAATTGAAGGGTAATCGCACCGCGTTCGGCGCTGTCATGGGTCTCGATACCCAACCAGCGATAGCGGGACATGACCAGCGGATGGGGATGCCCGAAGGCGTTGTTTCGGCCCCGGGAAATCAGCACGCCTTCGGGCGACACCGCTTGCAGGAAACGTTTTGACGAAGAGGTCCGGCTGCCGTGGTGGGGCGCCTGCAGCCATCGGGCGCGCACGTCGACACCCTCCTCCAGCAGCGCCTGCTCGGCCTGGGCGTCAATGTCCCCAGTCAGCAATAACCGCTCGCCTGCGGCGTCCACCCGTAACACACAGGACCCTTGGTTGCCCTCCGCTGCCTGGTCCCACAGCCATGTCGAAAACGTCACCCCGTTCCAGGTCCAGGTTTCACCTTTGTTGCAACGTTGAACGGACAAGCCGGGTGGCATGCGTTCGATGTCCCCACCCAGGGTGCGTACCACGGGCAAGGCGCGCTTTACGGCCTGGGCGCCGCCCGCGTGGTCGGCGTCGGCGTGGCTGAGCAGCATCACGTCCAGCGTCCCGATCCCTGCGCGGCGAAGCGCCGGCAACACCACGCGTTCGCCGATATCGAACTCACCAAACCGTGGGCCGGCGTCGTACAGCAAGGCGTGGTCGCGGGTACGCAGTAAAATCGCCAGCCCTTGCCCGACGTCCAGTTGCTGAACGCGGACCTCGCCGGGCGGCACCACCTCCCGCGGCGCGAACACGCAGAGCAGGAGCATGGGCCAACCAAGCGGACGCAAGGGGACGCCAGCAGGCAACAACAGGAGCACGGCGCCCAACAGGCTCAGGGGCCAGACCCAGACCGGGACCGCTGGCCCCGTCCAGGCGGGCAAGGCCTGCGCCATGTAGGAAAGAAAGCGGAAAAGCCCCTCCATCGAACCACCCGCCAGCCAGAGCAATGTCTCGCCAAGGGGCGGTATGGCGAGAAAAAAGGTGCCGAACAGCGCCATGGGCAAGATGAAAAGGCTGACCCAAGGCACCGCGATCAGGTTGACCAGCGGACCACTCAAGCTGACGGGCAGATTGAGGGCTAGCAGCACCGGCAACAGGCCGACGGCGATGAGCCACTGCGATCGCGACCAACTGTGCAACCCATGCCAGGGACCGAGTCGCCCGGCAAAAATCAGAATCAGGATGCCAACCGCGGTGAATGACAACCAGAACCCGGGACGCAGGCTGATCAAAGGATCCGCGAGCAAGAGCAGATTCAGCGCGATCAGCAACGGCCAGGTCACGCCCAGATGGCGAAAACGCAGGCGCCATATCAGCACCAACCCCAGCATGACGCAGGCGCGTTGCACCGGCACACCGAACCCGGCCAGAAAGCCATAGGCCAATGCGCCAGCGAAGGCCAGCCCACAGGCTGATGGCAGCCACGGGATGACGCGGGGCCACAGGCCCAAGCGGGCGAGCCCGGCGACCAGGCCATATAGCAGCCCTGCGAGCAAGCCGATGTGCGTGCCGGAAATCACCAACAGGTGCACGGTGCCGGTGTCTTGCAACACCTGCCAGTCCTTCGCGCTCAAACCCGAGTCATCCCCGAGCACAAGCGCGGCCAGGCCGCCCTCATGCCCTTGCGCGTCGACGGCGAGCAGGCGTTGCCTTATCGCATCGCGCCACACTGTGCCGGTGGCCGCGAGCAACGTGCCGTCGACCACCGTACCGGTGGCACCGATCCGCTGGGCAAGCAGCCAGGCTTCGTAATCGAACGCATCAGGGTTGGCCACGCCACCCGGGCGCTTGAGTTTGACCGCCAGCCGCCAGCGTTCGCCACTGTTCACGGGCGGCCCGTCATACCATGCGACCCGAATGCGTTCGGGCAAGGGGGTGCGCCGCGACACGAGGTTGTCGAGCTGAAAGCGCGTGGCCCCTTCCGCAACACTGGGCAAACCGACCACGGTGCCCTCCAGCCAGAGGGTCTGGCCATCGAAGCGCTCGGGCAGCCGATCCTCAAGCGCGCCTTTCGCTGACACCGTTGCCCAGGTCAACCCGAACAGAAAAAACGCCAGCG
This sequence comes from Pseudomonas sp. GD03842, assembly GCF_029841165.1. NCBI lineage: Bacteria > Pseudomonadati > Pseudomonadota > Gammaproteobacteria > Pseudomonadales > Pseudomonadaceae > Pseudomonas > Pseudomonas sp. GD03842. The sequence goes on from NZ_JAOCEA010000012.1 coordinate 44,572, forward strand.
GATAGGTGCGAAATGGCAAGGCCATGAGCCCGACCCACAGCATCGCCACTATCAACCAGACCGGCGGTAGTACTGGCAGAAAACGCAGCACCAGCAACCCCAGTGCAAGCGCCACCATCCCTGTGCGCATAAGGCTTTCCTTCATCGACCGATGACATTCACCTTCATGACTTAGCGCACTGAATCCATCGCGCATTTATTAATTGTCACAATGTCTGAATTTCCATCCGCCATCATCCATGCATACTTTCTCGACCTCCCCGCCCAGCCCCTCGGATTTCCCGTATGCCACGCCAGTTGATCAAGCGGTACATGCCCGATCCGAACAGCATTCGGGAACACAAATCCTTACGCTTTCTCGGCACCTTGCTGCACGACCCGAACCTCTGGCACCTCAATCGACATTCCGTGGCGCGCGCCATGGGGATGGGGCTGTTTGCGGCGCTGATGCCCATGCCGTTGCAGATGCTGCTGGCAGCGTGTCTTGCCGTTTGGGTGCGGGCCAACATGCCTATCGCCGTGAGCCTGTGCTGGCTGACCAACCCGTTGACGATGCCGCCGGTGTTCTATTGCACGTACAAGATCGGCGCGCTGCTGATGGGCTTGCCACCCCGGCACTTCCCGGACGAGATGAGCTGGGACTGGATCAGCGGGCAATTATCGACGTTATGGCAGCCGTTCCTGCTGGGCTCGGTGGTGGCAGGCGTGGTGCTGGGGGTGGTGGGGTACTTCGCAACGATGGCCTACTGGCGCTGGTGGGTCGGACGGCAATGGAAACGGCGCCAGCGCCTTCGTAGTTGAAAGACCACGAATTTGATTGCCGCCGCCAACCCGTAGGAGCGCGCTTGCCCGCGATGACATCCGCATAAACAACACGGAGGGTAACTGACACCACGCAATCGCGGGCAAGCGCGCCTCTACAGGTCAGGTATTACTGCCGCATCCCGCGCCCACTGACCAGCAGCCGCGCGCAACCGAAATACAACACGACGGTCGCCACGACCATGAAGGCCAGCGCAATGCTGATCCGGATGTCCGAAACCCCCAGAATCCCGAAGCGGAAAGCGTTGACCATGTGCAGCACGGGGTTGGCGAGCGAAACGGTTTGCCAGAACGGCGGCAGCAGGTTGATCGAATAGAACACCCCGCCCAGGTAGGTCAGCGGCGTCAGCACGAAGGTGGGGATGATCGAGATGTCATCGAAATTGCGGGCGAACACCGCATTGATGAAGCCCAGCAGCGAAAAGATCGTCGCGGTCAACACGACCACCACCACCGTGACGCCCAGGTGATGCACCTGCAGGTCGGTGAAAAACATGGACAGGATCGTCACGATCACGCCCACGGCCAATCCGCGCAGCACACCCCCGATGGTGTAGCCGATCAGGATGGTATGTGGCGAAACCGGGGACACCATCAGCTCCTCCACCGAACGCTGAAACTTGGCGCCGAAGAAGCTGGACACGACGTTGCCGTAGGCGTTGGTGATCACCGACATCATGATCAGCCCCGGCACAATGTACTGCATGTAAGTGAAGCCACCCATGTCGCCGATCTGCCGACCGATCAGGTTGCCGAAGATCACGAAGTACAACACCATGGTGATCGCCGGGGGCAGCAGCGTCTGCGGCCAGATGCGCATGAACCGGCGGACTTCGCGATAAACGATGGTGTTCATCGCAATCAGGTTGGGGCGCAGTTCCGAACTCATATCGCCACCTTCGACAGGTTTTTTTCCACCAGGCCCACGAACAGTTCCTCCAGGCGGTTGGTCTTGTTGCGCAGGCTCAGCACCTGAATGTTTTGCAGCGCCAATTGGCTGAACAACGCCGTGATGCCGACGGTCTTGTCGACCTGCACTTCGAGCGTGTGGTTATCCACAAGGCGCGCCGGGTAACCGGCCAATTGCGGGGCGGCCGGCAGCGGGTCTTTGAGGTCCAGCAGAAACGTCTCGACGTGCAACGTATTGAGCAGCGTCTTCATGCCGGTGTTTTCGATGATGGTGCCGTGATCGATGATCCCGATGTTTCGGCACAACTGCTCAGCCTCTTCCAGATAATGGGTGGTGAGGATGATGGTGATGCCTTTCTGATTCAGCTCGGTGAGGAACGTCCACATCGAGCGGCGCAGTTCGATGTCCACGCCCGCCGTCGGTTCATCGAGGATCAGCAGACGCGGTTCATGAATCAGCGCACGGGCAATCATCAGGCGCCGCTTCATCCCGCCCGAGAGCGAGCGCGACTGCACGCCGCGCTTGTCCCAGAGCCCCAACTGCGTCAGGTACTGCTCGGCACGCTCCTTGGCGACTTTCGGGGGGATACCGTAGTAGCCCGCCTGGGTCACGACGATGTCGAAGGTCTTCTCGAACTGGTTGAAATTGAATTCCTGCGGCACCACGCCGATCGAGCGTTTGAGCTGCGCCGGTTGGCTGTCCAGATCGTGGCCGAAGATGTTCACGGTGCCCGATGTCTTGTTGACCAGGGTCGAGATGATGCCGATGGTGGTGGACTTGCCCGCGCCGTTGGGGCCGAGCAAAGCGAAGAAATCGCCTTCGGCAACATCCAGGTCGATGCCTTTGAGGGCCTGGAAGCCGTTGCCGTAGGTCTTGGTTAGCTGTCGGATGGACAGGGCTGAACTCATGACGGAAACACACCAATAAAAGGAAAGGAAAATTAAACGAAAGAAACACGCGGGCGTTGCGAGCAACGGAGGCAATCGCCGCCGAAGTATTCAAAGGCAAGCGCGACGCGGACCCCAATGTTGCGTGCCGACGTCGCGCAAGTACAGCGAGATCTATCGATAGTACTTATCGATCTGACGCTTTCGTATCAGGTCAACGCCGTCATGACCGCCTTGCGGAACGCAGGACGCTGCTGCAAACGCTCGTACCAGGCTTTGAGGTGAGGCTGCTCGACACGTTCAATCGGCATTTCGAACCAGGCGTAAATGAAGCTGCCCAGCGGAATGTCACCCATGCCGAATTCAGATCCCGAGAGATAAGGCTGTGCAGCGAGTGCATCCTCGACGATGCGCAACAACCCTTCGATCGTCGCTTTGGCCGCGTTGATCTGGGCCCAGTCCTGCTGCTCCGGCGGAGTGCGCAAAACACCCCAGAATACGGTGCGAAAAGGCGTAGCGAAGGTCGAGGTGGTCCAGTCCATCCATTTGTCCGCCTGTGCCCTGGCCTTCGGATCGCGAGGGAACAGTGCCGAATCTGCAGCGTATTGCGCGGCCAGATAGCGCACGATGGCGTTGGATTCCCACAGCACGAAATCACCGTCTTCAATCATCGGCACCACCCCATTGGGGTTCTTGGCCAGGTACTCGGGCTGGTTATTGAGCCCGAACGCGCCGCCAGCGTTGATCGCCTCGTACGCCAGCCCCAGCTCTTCAGCGATCCACAACGCCTTGCGAACGTTGGACGAGTTCTTGCGGCCCCAGATTTTCAACATGATGAGGTGTTCCCCTGTGCGCGATCGGACGAGTTAGTGGCATATGCCTGCGGCAACTCAGTCTACTCCATCGAACAGCACTGAATGCTGAATTCACCGTTGGCTCTCTCCTGGTCACGCCCGATGGAAAAACCCGGCCCGAGGCGAAGGGGGTATTCGAGCCACACCTTCATGCACATCGGCCACGCTCCGAACTCCCTTTACCATGCAGTGTCACTAACGATGCGCGGGCCAGAGCGGCTGCCCGGGTTGCCGATGGTGCTCGATGGCGCCGTCATCATGGAGGGATGCTTATGCTGTTGTTGTGGATTGTGGGGCTGGTGCTGGGCGTGGCCTGGCTGGCCCACCGGCGGATCGCGCCGTTCCCCGCCTTGGGGGTCGTGGCGGTGTACCTGCTGCTGATGGGGGCTTTCAGCCATGCCCATGGCTGGATGATCATCCCCTGGTTGCTGTGGCTGGCGGTCGCCTTGCCGCTTGCCCTGCCCGACCTTCGTCGCCGCTATTTCAGTGCGCCGATGTTCGCCTGGTTCCAGAAAGTCCTGCCCCCTATGTCGGACACCGAGCGCGATGCCATCGACGCCGGGACCGTCTGGTGGGACGGCGAATTGTTCAGCGGTCGTCCGGACTGGAACACCCTCCTTGCTTATCCGAAAAGCCAACTGACCGAAGAGGAACAGGCCTTTATCGACGGTCCGACCGAAGCGCTCTGCGCGTTGGTCAGCGATTGGCAGATTGGCCAGGACATGGACCTGCCACCCGAAGCCTGGGCGCACATCAAGGAACACGGTTTCTTCGCCCTGATCATCCCCAAGGCCTACGGCGGCAAAGGCTTTTCGGCCTATGCTCACTCGCAGGTCGCGATGAAGCTGGCGACCCGCAGTGGCGACCTCGCCTCGACCGTGATGGTCCCCAACTCCCTCGGCCCGGCCGAATTGCTGCTGCATTACGGCACCGACGAGCAGCGCAATCACTACCTGCCGCGGCTCGCACGAGGCGATGACATTCCCTGTTTTGCCCTCACCGGTCCACTGGCGGGCTCGGATGCCGGGGCGATGCCCGATACTGGCATCGTCTGCAAAGGCCAATGGCAGGGCGAAGAGGTCATCGGCCTGCGCTTGAACTGGGAAAAACGCTACATCACGCTGGGGCCGGTGGCCACGCTGCTCGGTCTGGCGTTCAAGGCCTACGATCCCGAGCATCTGCTGGGTGAGGAAGAAGACCTAGGCATCAGCCTGGCGCTGATCCCCACCGACACCCCGGGCGTGAACATCGGCCGTCGCCACCTGCCTTTGGGTGCAGCGTTCATGAACGGCCCCAACTCGGGCAAGGATGTCTTCATCCCGCTGGACTACCTGATCGGTGGTCAACCAATGCTCGGCAAAGGCTGGATGATGTTGATGAATTGCCTGTCCGTGGGCCGATCGATTTCACTTCCTGCGGTTGGCACCGGGGCGGCGAAATACACCAGCCTGGTGACCGGGCAGTACACCCGGGTTCGCGAGCAGTTCAACGTGCCGCTCGCTGCCTTCGAGGGGATTCAGGAATCGCTGGCACGCATCGGTGGCAATGCCTGGCTGATGGACAGCGCACGCATGCTGACCGCCAACGCTGTGGACCTGGGGGAAAAACCCTCGGTGCTCTCGGCCATTCTCAAGTACCACCTGACCGAGCGCGGCCGCGAATGCATCACCCACGCCATGGACGTGCACGGTGGCAAAGGCATCATCATGGGCCCCAACAACTACCTGGGACGCTCATGGCAGGGCGCGCCGATTTTCATCACGGTCGAAGGCGCGAACATTCTGTCGCGTAACCTGATGATCTTCGGCCAGGGTGCGATTCGCTGCCACCCCTTCGTGCTGAAGGAAATGGCCCTCGCCGGGCGTGAGGATCATGACCGCGCGGTGGCGGAGTTCGACGACTTGCTGCTGCAACACATCGGTTTCGCGGTGCGCAACGCTTCCAGCACGCTGGTGCTCAACCTCGGCTTGGGTCATTTCGAAAGCGTCCCGGGCGACCGTCTGAGTCAAGGGTACTTCCGTGCGCTGAATCGGCAGGCGGCGGCCTTCGCCATGCTGGCGGACCTGAGCATGATGGTGCTGGGCGGCGAGCTCAAACGTCGCGAGCGGCTGTCGGCGCGGTTGGGCGACGTGCTCAGCCATCTGTACCTCGCCTCCGCCGCCCTCAAGCGTTATCACGATTTGAACTGTCCCGAGGCACTGGTGCCGCTGTTTCGCTGGTCAATGGAAGAGGCCCTTGGCCAATCCGAGCGTGCGCTGGATGCACTGTTGAGCAACTTCCCGAATCGCATCGTCGGCGCTCTGCTACGGGTGATAGTGTTTCCACTGGGCCGCCGTCACAAAGGTCCGTCCGATACCTTGGACGCCGAAGTTGCACACATCCTGGGCCGCGCGAAAGGTGATCCCGCCCTGGAGTCGATCCTGGCTGGCTGTTATCGCCCGACCTCCGAGGACGACCCCGTTGGCGCCCTGCAGCGGGCCGTCGATCTGCTGAACGAAGCCAACCCCTTGCACGAAAAACTGCACCGAGCAGTCAAAGGCGGCCAGTTCAAGGCCGCTGGCGGCGAGCCGCTGGTCGACGCCGCATTGCGTGCCGGTGTGTTGCAAGCCTCCGAGGCGCAGAAACTGCACGCAGCGCAAGCCGCGCGACGCAAAGTCATCGATGTGGATGACTTCGATAAAGAGCAGTTGAAACCCTCCGACGGAAAAATCCGGTAACGCTGACCTGGGCAGGTGGGATTTGGCGCCGCGATCGGACGACTGCGTCTGGTCGTCGGTGCAAGCGACGACAGACGGGCTTCGTAACAATCGAGCCCGTCCCACCTCACCCGGTTTTACTTGGATTTTTTTAAATCCACCGCTCTAGCCTGCACATCCTCGAAGATTGGCCTAGACTCCCCGGTAACAACAAGAAAACACCAAGGGGACGCACCATGATCGATCAACGCCTGACCCACCGCTGCCTGCTTGCCGAAATTGCCTCTGGAGAGGATATCTACAGCGGCAGACCGACCCAAACCCTGCAAACCTTGCTGCTCATCGGCTTCGTCACCCGCCAGCCGAACCCCAATCATCCGTATGCGAACCTCGCTTTGACCGAAGCCGGGCATCGCTACCTGGCCGGCCTCTGGCACTGAGACGGCCGGGGCTGTTCACGGCGGCCCGGCAATCTTGCCGGGCGCGCGGAGGAAAGCTGCTTTCATTCTCGCTCGCTTACCCTGCCGCCGCATGTCACAACCCGTCGCAACGAGTGGCGAGGGATTGCCACCAGTCCTCATTGGGGTATCGGTCACCCGTGCAGGGATCTATACTCCCGCGCCTGTTTTTGTCTTTGAGGACTTCATCATGGCCGACGCCAATCTCGACCGCACTCTCAACCTGCTGACGCACCTGCGCAGCATTCTGGTCGCGCTCGGTGAAGCCGAACAGGTGCCCGAAGAAAGCCATGCGCTGTTCATCGAACGGTATGACGAATTGCTCGCCTTGCTGCCGGTCGAACCCATCGAAAGCCAGTACCTGGGCCAGGACCTGCTGTGTCAGGTCATCCAGAGGTACCCGCAAATCGCCCACTTGGTGCCGCGCGACCTGTTGTGGTACTTCGGCGGCGACTGCCTGCATTACATGCCCGACGAGGAAATCGACCTGTACACGGCATTGGAAGAGCGCCGTTACGAAGCCGAGCAGAACGAGGAGCCGTTCGATTGGGATCAGGAAAAGCAATTGCTGGCGATGGATCAGGAAGCGTCTCGCCACTGAGCGGACGGCTGATCGGTACAGCTCTCATGGGGTAGGCGAGTTGCCCATGAGAGCTACTGTCATTCCGGTGTCTGTCACAGACACTACTGTGCAACCGGCGCGATGTTCGCCGTTCTCGAGCGATTCGGTTACTGGCTGCCAACCCCGTTCACCGCAACAACACCCCGTGAGCGCTCGGAAATACCTCACGGTCCACCAGTGCGGACACCTGCACCGGCCGCGGGAATATCTTCTTCGCCACGAAAAGGTCGTCGACCCCCTGCAATGCGGCGATATCGGACGGCTCGACGGGCTGCAAGGACTCCACTCCCCAACTCTGTAGCCGCTGCGACACCGGCAGCGGAACGTTGTTGGCACTGGAGAACACCTGCGCGTAACGCTCCGGGTTCGCCCTCGCCCAATCGAACGCCTTGGCCAGGCGTTGCAGCACGTCGTTCAGGGCCTGGCATTTGACCGAGTCAGCCAAAGCCTTGTCCGACGCCGTGATGAACGTCAGCCCGGTGTTGATCCCTTCTCCGCTGAGCAGCAGCCGCGCGCCATTCTCTTCGGCGAAGGCCTGGTAAATACCAAACGTCGCCCAGGCGTCGATCTTGCCGGCATGAAACGCAGAAAGCGCGTCGGTCGGCATCACGAATCCGATGTTGACGTCCGACTCCTTGACACCTGCGTTCTCCAGCGCGCGGATCAGCAGGTACTGAGAAATGCTGCCTCGGGCCGATGAGATCGACACACTTCGGCCTTTCAGATCGGCCACGGTCTTGATGTCCGAGTCGGGTGGCACCAGGATTCCGATGCTGCGCGATTGGCCTCGCCTGACCGCGACAATACGCAACGGTGTGCCACCCGTGGCAGCTGCCAGGACAGGCGTATCACCCGCTGGAGCAAGGTCGACGGCACCGGCGCGCAGTGCCTCGAACAACGGCGCAGCGCCCTGAAAGTTCGCCCACTCCACCTGATAAGGGATGCCATCCAACGCCTTCGACGCCTCGACCACCGTCCGCAGGCCTTTGGCCTGATCGCCGAGGATCAACCTGACCTTCGACCAATCCACCGCGTCGACGACGGCTGCTCGATGGTGGTCCTCATCGCCACACCCACTGGCCAGCAGCGCTACACATGACAGCAACAGCGTAACACCCTTGCGCCCAACCCCACGACTGATAAACCCCATGCAACGACATCCCTGCAAAACGCATTAGAAGTGAAGCAACCTGGCGCATTTCGCATCGAGAGGCGCCACGTGTTGCTCGTTGAGGAGATAGCCTAAGCGCATAAAAACGAGGATAGAAATGACGATTGGCAATAACCTAATATTCTTATTTTTCAGCTCTATGTGAATATGAATGCATATTTTTCATAATTAGCTTAGCGCCAAATCGAATTTCACAGACGTGTAGCAGACCCTTATGTTGCAGAACGGACTTGCGCGACGGTGCGCTCCCGCCCATTCGGCCTACCCCACAAGGAACTGCCATGAGCCTAGAATTCATCGGTTACATTGCCACGCAGCCTTTCTCCGAGATCCACCCTCGCAGCGGAGCCGCTGTCCAACCCGCGTATGTCGAAAAGGTGGCACGGGCCCACGAGGAGGCCGGATTCGACCGGGCCTTGGTGGCCTACCACTCGGACAGTCCGGACAGCGCGTTCATTGCTTCCTACGCCGCCAGCGTCACGACCCGACTGAAGTTTCTGGTCGCTCATCGACCGGGGTTCATCTCCCCCACCGTGGCGGCACGTCAGTTTGCGACGCTAGACGTGTTCAATGGAGGGCGCACCGCAATCCACATCATTACCGGTGGCGACGATCAGGAGCTGAAGGCCGACGGCAGCTTTATCGGTAAGGACGAGCGGTATGCGCGGACCGATGAGTACCTGAGCGTGCTGCGTCAGGAATGGACCGCGGACACGCCTTTCGATCACCACGGCACCTACTACCAATTCGAGGGTGCCCATTCTCGGGTCAAATCCCCCCAACTTCCCCACATCCCCGTGTATTTTGGAGGGGCTTCCCAAGCCGCCATTGAAGTGGCCGGCAAACACGCCGATGTGTACGCCTTGTGGGGCGAAACCTATGAACAAGTCAGGGACATCGTTCAACGGGTGCGGGAAGAAGCGGCGAAACACGGACGCACCGTGCGTTTCAGCCTGTCACTGCGTCCGATTCTCGCCGACACCGAGGAACAGGCCTGGGCGCGAGCCGACAGCATCCTGGAACGTGCTGCGGCGCTGGCGAAGGCGAACGGCACGCCCCGTCGCGAGCCTGCGAACGAAGGGTCCCGGCGTCTGCTTGCAGCAGCAGAGCAAGGCACCCGCCTGGACAAACGCCTGTGGACCGGCATCGCCGGACTGCTCGGGGCGAAAGGCAACTCGACATCGCTGGTCGGCACGGCGGAACAGGTCGCTGACGCGCTGTTGGATTATTACGACCTGGGCATCACCACCTTCCTGATTCGCGGGTTCGATCCGCTGGAAGACGCCATCGATTACGGGAAAAAGCTGATCCCGCTGACCCGAGAACGCGTGGCCCGGCGGGAGCGGGAAAAACACGGAAAAGTCGCCTGACCGGAACAGGATCGAACCCATCGCAGCAGGCCATCGATGGGTTCCGAGCCACGCGACAACGACAAGCGGTGTGCGTGGCTCAGGGTCAATCCTTGTAGTCCGTCCCGTGGCGATCCAACTCGCGAATCAACGCATTCCAATGCCGCTTGACGCCAGGCCCGTTGCCATCGTGGAACACCTTGGCCTGGGCTTCGACTTTCTTGACCACGTCTTGCGGCGGGAAAATCAACTCGGCATTGCCCGCGGCCTGGGCCGCTACTTGGATGTTGCAGGCGTATTCAAGATTGTGCAGTTGCTTGAATGCATGCTCGACACTGATGCCCGCCGTGAGCAGGCCGTGGTTTCTAAGAATCATCACGCTCTTGTCTCCGAGATCCGCCACCAAACGCTCACGCTCGCCAAGGTCCTGCGCGATCCCCTCGTAGCCGTGATAGGCCACTCGCCCGGAGAACGCCAGAGCGTGCTGGGAAATCGGCAACAAGCCTTGCTTCTGCGACGAAACCGCAATGCCATCACGGGTATGCGTATGCAGCACGGCTTTAAGGTCGGGGCGTGCGGCATGGATGGCGCTGTGGATCACATAACCGGCATGGTTGATGCCCAGGCCCGTAGGGTCGTCGACGAGGGTGCCGTCGATGTCGACCTTGACCAGGTTGGAAGCTGTGATCTCGTCGAACAACAGGCCGAAGGCATTGATCAGGAAATGTTCGTCCGGACCAGGCACACGCGCGGAAAAGTGGGTGTAGATGTGATCAGTCCAGCGCTTGAGCGCAGCGAGACGGTAAGCGGCAGCGAGCTTCACCCGCACTTCCCACTCTTCCGGGGTGACCCGGTCCCGCACACTGCTTGCACCAGACGAGACCGGCAAAGGACTGACGTTGCTCATGCATGACTCCCTATTAGTCTGAATAGACATGTCGAGGGAGCCTAAACGCGCTGCTGGCTATTTAAAAATCACATTTTATTCTAAGGTAATTATCAATTTCTTTTATTAACAATCAGGCCATTCACGCCGCCTCGCGCGCCTGCTTCAGGGCCTCTGCCACCAGGCGTCCGAAGAGACTCACCGGGGCTTGAAGATTGCCCAGGAAGCGCGGGTAAATCAGCCACAGGTCAAGCACCGGCTTGAAATCCTTCAGCGGCATCACGGCCAACGTGTCGCGATGCACGCTGCGCTCCAGCAGTGGACGCGGCACCAGGCCCAGGCCCATACCATCGGCCACCAGCCCCAATTGCAGTTCGGTGCCGAAGGTCTCGAGATTGACCTTCAGGCTCAACCCCTGATCGACCAGCGTGCGCTGGAGACCAGCGCGAAAGCCGCAGCCATCCGGGTTAAGCACAAACCCCTGTTCATAACAATCCGCCAGCCGGACGGGCTTTTTCGGTAGACGTTCTCTGGCGCAGACCACCACCAACTCCATTTTGCCAATGGATTCGCCCATGATCGCCTCAGGAAAAATCTTGCCGGCCGGAAACAGCGCAGCCGCGGCATCGAGCTCACCCTTTTCGATCTTCCCGATCAAGTGGCTCCCCCAGCCGGTGACCACCTGCGCGCGCAAATCCGGAAACTCGCCACGCAGGTGTTTCAGCGCGTCCAGCAAAACGACATCGCCAATGGTTTGCGGTACACCGAGACGCAGCAGGCCGCTAGGGGGGGTATCGCTGGCCACCAATTCTCGCAGCGAATCCATTTCCCGCAGGATCGCCAGGCATTTCTGGTAGACCTGCATGCCCATGGCCGTCGGTTTGAGCGGCTTGGTATTACGGTCGAACAACTCGACGCCCAGAGCCTGCTCGAAGTTTTGCACCCGACGGGTGATGGCTGGCTGAGTCAGCTCCAGCGTTTCAGCGGCATGGCTGATCGACTGGCAACGAATCACCGCCACGAAGGCGTCGATGTCATCAATTTTCATTCTATTCGCACATGGAAAAGGAAAGACAAGATAGGTAAAAAGCATAATTCCAATCGGCGGAAGTGGATACCCCGCCGTCCAAGAGGCGCGGAGCAAATGCTTTTTCGTTATAACCTAATCATCAATAAATAGCATATTAATACACATTATTATGCTTATATTGGCTATCCAAACCGATCATGGAGTCGACATGAGCCATCCTCGTCACGCCGAACGTCTGCGCGCTTTCATCGGTGCGCTGGCCGAACTGATCGACAGTCATCCCAGCGAGGGCGATCTGCTGCATCGCGGCGGTAAACTGTTGGGCCAACTGGTGAAACACGACGACTGGCTCCCTGACGAATTCGCAATGCCCGACCCGACGCGCTATCAACAATTTTTGCTGCATGCCGACTCGCGTCAGCGGTTTTCCGTCGTCAGTTTTGTCTGGGGCCCGGGTCAGAGCACGCCCATCCATGATCACCGGGTCTGGGGACTGATTGGCCTGTTGCGCGGTGCTGAATACTCCCAAGGCTTCGCCCGCAACGCCGAAGGTCGCCTTGAAAAGGACGGGGCGCCCGTTCGGCTCGACCCCGGCCATGTCGAGGCGCTCTCCCCTCGCCGCAACGACATTCATCAGGTCAGCAACGCGTTCGACGATCGAGTGTCGATCAGCATTCATGTCTACGGCGCCAACATCGGTGCCGTCAAGCGTGCCGTTTTCCAAGCGGACGGCAGCGAAAAGCTGTTCATTTCCGGCTACTCCAACGCTTATCTCCCCAACATTTGGGACCTGTCCAAAGAGAACCCCGCCCGATGAATTACAGCACCCGTTCGTTTACCGATATCCGCGCCGCGCTGCTGGCCCGTGAAGAGGTCGCCCTGGTCGACGTCCGCGAGGAGGCCCCCTTCGCTGAAGGCCATCCGCTTTTCGCAGCCAACATTCCTCTTTCGAAGCTTGAGTTGGAGGTGTTTTCGCGCATCCCGCGTCGCGATACCGCCATCACGTTGTATGACGATGGTGAGGGGCTGGCACAGATCGCGCTGATTCGACTGAAGGACTTGGGCTACGGCAACGTCAGGTTGCTGGAAGGCGGATTACAGGGCTGGCGCGATGCAGGTGGCGAGTTGTTCATCGACGTCAACGTACCGAGCAAAGCGTTCGGCGAACTGGTCGAGCATCATCGTCACACCCCTTCGCTTGCAGCCGAAGAAGTCAAACAGTTACTTGATGACAAGGCCGACGTCGTGGTGCTCGATGCCCGCCGTTTCGACGAATATCAGACCATGAGCATACCCGGCGGTGTCAGCGTACCTGGCGCGGAACTGGTGCTGCGTGCCCGCGAACTGGCGCCTGACCCGCAGACGCGCATCATCGTCAACTGTGCCGGGCGTACACGCAGCATCATTGGCACCCAGTCATTGGTCAACGCCGGGCTGCCCAATCCCGTCTGCGCATTGCGCAACGGTACCATCGGCTGGTTGCTCGCCGGGCAGGCATTGGATCATGGCCAGTCTCGACGCTTTCCTGCCGTCAGTGACCGCACCCTTGAGCTCGCGAGCGCCGACGCTCGCAACGTGGCAGACAAGGCTGGTGTGAAGCGCGGGAGCCTGGCCGATCTGCAGGCCTGGCAGGCCGATGCCACACGCACCACCTACCTGTTCGACGTGCGGACCCCTGAGGAATACGAGGCGGGTCATCTGCCGGGCGCTCGCTCGACCCCAGGCGGCCAGTTGGTTCAGGAAACCGATCACTACGCCAGCGTGCGCGGCGCCCGGATTGCGTTGCTGGACGACAACGGCGTACGCGCCAATATGTCAGCCTCCTGGCTCGCGCAACTGGGCTGGGAGGTGTATGTGATCGATGGCCTCATGCTTTCCGAATTCAGCGAAACGGGCGCCTGGCATGCACCGATTCCGACGCCTTGGCAGGTAGAGGAAATCAGCCCGCAGACCCTGCGCCAGTGGCAGGAACAGGGTCGGGTGGCCGTGCTCGATTTCACCGCCAGCGCCCAGTACGTCAAACACCACATTCCCGGTGCCTGGTGGACGCTCCGCGCCGACCTCTCCAGCGCCCTGCGCAAGATTCCGGCGGCCGAGCACTACGTGCTGACGTGCGGCAGTGGCAAGCTGGCCCGCCTTGCCGTGCCGGAAGTCGAGGCCCTGACCGGTAAGCCGGTGTTTCTTCTCCAGGGCGGAACCGCCAGTTGGATCGCGGCCGGGTTCGACGTCGAAAGCGGCGAAACTCACCTCGCGTCCCCGCGCATCGACCGCTATCGCCGTCCTTACGAGGGCACCGACGCACCGCGTGAAGCGATGCAGGCTTACCTGGATTGGGAGTTCGGTCTGGTGGAGCAACTGGGCCGCGACGCAACCCATGGATTCAAGGTGATCTGATTCCGGCACTCCTCCGTGGTCGTCCGCCAGCCGGACGGCCACAGGCACCGAGCCCGTTCAACCCATCATGCCGACCCCTTCTCCAGGCGGAGGCAGCATTTCTGATTTTCTAACGCCTGGAGACGCGCGTCATGTCCGCCCCGAATCATCCATCGCTGCGAGCCAAACGGCTACTGCTCAGCGCCCTGCTCGCCCTGTCGTTCACTCCGTCCACCCACGCTGCGCAACCCCTGCAGCCGCTGCTGGTGGCCAACCAGAAATCGGCCCTCAAGGTTTTGCTGGAGGTGTCCGGCGAGCTGAAAGACGTCCCTTACGATATCAAGTTTTCCGAGTTTCCGTCCGCCTCGCCGTTGGGCGAGGCCTTGAACGCAGGTGCGGTCGATGTCGGTGCGCTGGGCGATGCTCCTTATGTCTTCGCCCTCGGCGCCGGGGGACCGCTGAAGGTGATCAGCATCACTCATGTCAAAGGGCGTTACACCACGGCGCTGATCGTGCGCGACGACTCGCCGATCAAGTCCGTCGCGGACCTCAAAGGCAAAAGGATCGTCACCGGGCGCGGCTCGATCGGCCATTACCTGGCGATTCGCGCTCTTAACGAAGCGGGTCTGAAAACCAGCGACGTCAGCTTCGTTTACCTGCTGCCGAGCGAATCGCGCCTGATCCTGGACAACGGCGACGCCGACGCCTGGGCCACCTGGGCGCCCTATACCACGGTGGCGACACAGAACGGCGCACGCATCCTGCCCAACGGACCGGACCTGCTGACCAATCATTCCTACCTCGCAGCCACCAGCGCGGCCATCAGCGAAAAACGCGCACAGCTGGATGACTTCGTCGTACGACTGGACCGCGCCTATCGCTGGGTCAATGCCCATCCCAGGGAGTACGCGGTGGCCCAGACCAAGGTCACCGGCCTGCCTGTCGAAGTGCATCTGGCCATCAATCAGGACACCCGAATGGAACGCGTCAGCATCGACGACGGCGTGATCAAGGGACTACAGAACACGGCGAACATCTACGAGCGCGAGGGGATACTGAACAAACACGTCGACGTATCCCACGGCTTCGATCCTGGATTCAACGCCATCCGCTTGGCTGCCGAGCAGGCCGCAGAGAATACCGATTCACACGCGGCGCGTTGAGCGATCGACAACGGGAGAGATGTACGCTGGCCGAAGAGGGTGGCAGTGCGGGTTCTGCGACCCCCTTCGGCCAGGGCAGTTATCGCGAACAAACGAAAACGCCGCTCTGTTGAGCGGCGTTTTCGTGAATTTGGAGCGGGAAACGAGACTCGAACTCGCGACCCCGACCTTGGCAAGGTCGTGCTCTACCAACTGAGCTATTCCCGCAATATGGCGTCCCCTAGGGGACTCGAACCCCTGTTACCGCCGTGAAAGGGCGGTGTCCTAGGCCACTAGACGAAGGGGACACAGCCTGAAACACCATGGTGTTGCGTTTCAGATCCAGAGGTACCTGACGATACTTTCTGGTTTCACTCAGCTTCGCTTCGGCCAGATGACCAAGAGCGAAACTGCTTAAAATTGGAGCGGGAAACGAGACTCGAACTCGCGACCCCGACCTTGGCAAGGTCGTGCTCTACCAACTGAGCTATTCCCGCATTGGCGTCCCCTAGGGGACTCGAACCCCTGTTACCGCCGTGAAAGGGCGGTGTCCTAGGCCACTAGACGAAGGGGACACGCTACAACATTCACTCCTTACTGCGCTTGGCTAGGTGCTTTACGCTGTAAGTGGCGCGCATTCTATGGATGGTTGGGGAGGTCGTCAAGCCCTCAATGAAAATTTATTCAAATCAATGACTTCCCCCTCTAATTCGTTAATGAATGGCCGATACACGAGAACGGGCAGGCAGCTTATTAATAGGTGCGCCGATGACGAGCCTTCCCGCAATAATGCATAGCCACTACACTCGGCGCACATAACTTGATCGAGGCTTGTACGGTGACTCCACTCATTATCACCCTGATGGTTGTAACAGGCATCGTACTCCTGATCGCGATCGGCTATTTGAACCATGTTGCCGAAAGTAAGAAGGTCGAACGCGCGCGCACCCTCGTGGAACTCAACGATCGCTTGCGCCGCTGTAGCGAGTTGTCCGAAACCTTCCCCGGCCAATTGATGAGCCCCGCGCTCAAGCTTTTGCTGGTGCGTCTGGAACTGAACGTGGTCAAGCGCCTGATCGCGCTCGAGCGCCGCAACAACCCCGGCATTCTGGAGCACGCCACCGAGTTGGAAGCGATGGTCGCTCAAGGCGATAACATCAAGGTCAATAATCCGGTGAGCCCGATTCAGACCGAAGCCAAGGCCAAGGACGTGCGTTTTCTGCTGGAGGCGATGCACGGCCAGGTTACCCGCGCGGCGCACGACGGCTTTCTGCAAACCGCCGAAGCGAAGCACTGGATTCGTGAAATCCGCAACATGCTGGTCTTGCTGCATATCGAGTTCTTCAACAACCTGGGGCAGCAGGCGCTGAGTCAGGATCAACCCGGTCAGGCGCGGCTCGCGTTCGAGCGTGGCGTGCAATACTTGAAGAATCAGCCTGAGCCTGCGCCCTGGAAGACTCACTTGCAGGCGATGGAGCGTCAACTGGCGAAGGTCAATGCCGTGGTGCTCGACCAGATTGCGCCCAGCGATGACGACCACAACGAATTGACCCAAGGCTTGAAGGCGGACGACGCCGATGCCGAATGGAAGAAGAAGGCGATTTACGACTGACCGCCTGATCGACATAGGGGGGGCGGCTCAGCTGCTCCCCTACGGACGCTGTCAAACAGCGTCTGGGCGCGGCTTCGACCGTGAGCGCACCCCGCCGCCCAGCGGACCTCAGCAGTCCGTCAGTTTCAGAAAGATCGCTGCCAGTGCTTCGATTCCCACCTGATCCGCTTCGCTGAAGCGCGCCACACTTGGGCTGTCCAGATCCAGCACGCCAATCAGACGGCCTGCCTTGATCAATGGCACGACCAATTCGCTGTTCGACGCACTGTCGCAGGCGATGTGCCCAGGAAACTCATGCACGTCCAGCACCCGCTGAGTCTCGCGAAGCTGTGCCGCCGTGCCGCAGACGCCTTTGCCAAACGGAATGCGCACGCAGGCGATTTGCCCCTGGAATGGGCCGAGCACCAACTCCTCGTTGCGGTTAAGGTAGAAACCGGCCCAGTTCAGATCCTCCAGTTGCGTGTAGAGAAAGGCGGAGAACTGCGCGGCGTTAGCGATGAAATCGCGCTCGTCCGCCAGCAGCGACTCCAACTGTGCCGCCAGCAGGCTATAACCCTCGAGGCCCTGCCCTGCTGCATTCAAATCGATCATGGATGTTGCTCCAGCATTTTCAAACCAACCCAATAACGGGCGAACTGATAGGCACAGCGGCCGTTGCGGTTGCCACGCCCTGTGGCCCAGCGCACGGCCAGAATGTCGAGCGCGTCGTCACGCTGCCATTGCAACCCGGCCTTGCCCGCCAGCTCGCCGATCCAGTGCTCGACCACGTTCAGGTAGTGCTCCTGGGTGAACGGATAGAAGGACAGCCAGAGACCGAAGCGGTCGGACAGGGCAATCTTGTCCTCGACCGCCTCGCTCGGGTGAATTTCACCGTCGTCGCCCCGCTGCCAGTGAGCGTTGTCGCTTTCCTTTTCCGGCACCAGATGGCGGCGGTTCGAGGTGGCGTATAGCAATACATTGTCGGGGGCCTGTTCCAGCGAGCCATCCAGCACGCTCTTGAGCACGCGGTAATCGCCCTCACCGGATTCGAACGAGAGGTCGTCGCAGAACAACACGAAACGCTGCGGCAGCTTCTGCAGCTGCTCGACGACACGGGGCAGATCGCCCAGGTGGTCGCGCTCGATCTCGATCAGGCGCAGGCCGGCCTCGGCATGCTCGGCCAGCAAGGCACGCACCAGGGAGGATTTACCCGTTCCTCGGGAGCCCCACAGCAAGGCATGGTTGGCGGGCAGGCCATCGATGAATTGCTGGGTATTGCGCCCCAGTTGTGCGCGTTGCTGGTCCACGCCGATCAAATCCGACAGACGCATGTCCAGCGTCACCTCCAGTGGCAGCAGGTAACCGCCACGGCCCTCGCGCACCCAACGGGCAGCCAGCGACCGCGTCCAGTCCACTGGCTCGCGCACGGCAGGCAACAGTGGCTCCAGCCGCGCCAGTACCGATTCGGCGCGTTCCAGAAAAGCGTTCAACCGAGAATCCACGTTGTCTCCTTGATTTAACTGGTTAAAGCCGGTCGGCGATCAGCTATGCTTGCCCCGCGATGGACACACGAAGTACGAGTGCCCCCTGGATCAAGTGCCCTTATGGATATACCGATCACTCAACGACTGTCGTTCAAACAGGCCCGCCTGACCGTCTTGATCGGCTTTGTGCTGGGAACCCTGTTCAGTCTGTTCCAGATTGCGATCGATTATGCCAGCGAAGACGCCTCCATCGATCGTGAAATTCGCTCACTGCTGCAAATCAGCCACAATCCCGCCTCGCGCATCGCCTATAACATCGATGCAGAACTCGCACAGGAACTGATCTCGGGCCTGTTGCACTCGCCCGCCGTGGTTCGCGCACGGCTGATCGACAACAACGGGGTCTTGCTCGCGGCGGTGTCGCGCCCGATGACCGAGAGCTCCTACCGCATGCTCAGCGACTCCCTGTTCGGCGAAAGTCGCCATTTCGAAGACGTGTTGCAGCTGGACCACATGCCCCATGAACCCATTGGCAGTCTGCAGTTGGACGTCGACACGTTCGCGTTCGGCAGTCACTTCCTGCAGCGGGCCGAAATCACACTGCTCAACGGTTTTGCCCGCAGCCTGGTGTTCGCCGGCATTCTCATGGGCCTGTTCTACCTGACGTTGACCAAACCGCTGACGAAAGTCATCCGCGCCTTGTCGAGCCGGGACTCACGCAGCCCCCAACAGGCTCCCCTGCCCTGCCCGCCCGGTCATGAGCAGGACGAAATCGGCGTGCTGGTGCAGGTAACCAACCAGCAGTTCGAAAACGTCGCCCTGGAATTCGGCCGCCGAAGGGAAGCGGAGGACCGTCTTACCGATCACCTCAACGAGCTGGAAGACGTGGTCTCGGCCCGCACCCAGGAGCTCAAGGCCAGCAATGCCCGTCTCAGCCAGTCCAATGAAGAATTGCAGGTGGCACGCAGCACGGCGCTGGACATGGCCCACGCGCGCTCGGCATTTCTGGCCCACATGAGCCATGAGATCCGCACCCCGCTCAACGGGCTGCTGGGGATGCTCGCGCTGTCGCTGGACGGCCCTTTGAGTGCCGAACAGCGTCAGCAACTGTCGATCGCCCACGACTCGGGCAAAGTGCTGGTGGAGTTGCTCAACGACATTCTCGACCTTTCGAAATTCGACGCCGGGCAACTGGAGCTCGAATCCATCCCGTTCGACTTGGCCAGCTTGGTCGAGGACACCGCCAACCTGCTGTCGCAGAACGCGGCCGCCAGCGTCGAACTCACCTGCCTGATCGACCCGGACTTTCCCTCACTGGTGCTCGGCGATCCGACGCGAGTACGACAGGTCGTCAGCAACCTGCTGTCAAACGCGCTGAAATTCACGCGCGTCGGGCGCGTTGACGTTCGCCTGAGTCAGCATGCCGGAAAGGCACGCATCGAAGTCTGCGACACCGGGATCGGCATCGCGCAGGAGGCGCAGGCGAAAATCTTCCAACCCTTCACTCAGGCTGAAGCCGCCATCACGCGCCAATACGGCGGCACGGGCCTGGGCCTGACGTTGACCCACAACCTCTGCGGGGCGATGAACGGCCAATTGAACATCGATTCCACCCCTGGGGTGGGCAGCCGGTTCTATGCCGATCTGCCGCTGCCCGCCCACACGCCAGCGCCCGTGTGGCCAAAGCTCAAAGGCCGGGTGGTGGTGGTCAGTTCGGTCAACAGCGGCCTGACGGAACTGCTGAGCAAGCTCTTGCCGGAGTGGGGCATTCATTGTCGGCACTTTTCCGCCTATGACCCCCAGCCAGACGTACAACCCGATCTGTTGATCACCGATTGCCCGGAATGCCTGATCGGCATCCGTCCGGCGACTCAGACACCCATTCTCCTGGTGACCGCGTACGGCAACTTCATGCCCGCCAGTCAAGTGACAGCCCTTGCGCCGCTGCAGCAACAGGCGCGACCGCTTTCCCGCACCGTGTTGCATCAAGCGTTGTCGCGCATCTTGCAAACCGATGGCCTGCTGCCTGCCGATCATCCGAGCGGCCCGCTGACCGTCGCACAACCGGCGCGCATACTGCTGGTGGAAGACAACCCGGTGAACCAGCTGGTGGCCAAGGGCATGCTGAGCAAACTGGGGTGCGAGGTCATCGTCACCAGCCATGGGGGCGAGGCGTTGCAGCAACTGGAACGCAGCCATTTCGATCTGGTGTTGATGGACTGCAACATGCCGGTGATGAACGGTTACGACGCGACCCGCAGGATCCGTCAAAGCGGAAAGTGGCCCGATCTGCCGATCATTGCCTTGACCGCCAATGCCCTCCCCGAGGAGCGCGAACATTGCCGGGCCGCGGGCATGAACGACTATCTGGCCAAACCGTTTCATCGGGAAGAACTGATCGCCGTGCTGGATCAATGGACGGCAGCCGCACGGCCCAAGCCGCAGCCCACCAACTGAGAGACATCACCTTACCGAGCTTTAGCAGGGAACCGCGGCTGCGTTGTCACCTCAACAGCGCTTCGATATCGGACGTCAGCTCTTCAGGCTTGGTCAGCGGTGCATAGCGCTTGACCAGCTTGCCATCCTTGCCGACCAGAAACTTGGTGAAATTCCACTTGATGCGTTCGGAACCCAGCAGGCCGGGGGCTTGCTTCTTGAGCTGGACAAACAACGGGTGGGCATTGCTGCCGTTTACGTCGATCTTCTTGAACAACGGGAAGCTGACCCCATAGTTCAGCTCGCAGAATTCCGAAATCGCGCCTTCGTTCCCCGGCTCCTGCTTGCCGAACTGGTTGCAGGGAAAGCCCAGCACCACCAGACCTTGATCCTTGTAACGCTGCCACAGCGCTTCGAGGCCTTTGTATTGAGGGGTGAACCCGCATTGACTGGCCGTGTTCACCACCAGCACTGCCTTGCCCGCGTAATCGGCGAGGGTTTTCTGCTCGCCTTTGATCGTCTGCACCGGGATGTTCAGCAAATTGTCGCTCATGGCAAGGCCTCGAAAAGGATCAAACCGCCAAACTAACGTGCCGCTGCCCACCGCGCCATTGCATTGTGCGCGGTGATATCCCGGCATCAGGCGTCACGGGGGACCAGGTCCAGGCACACCGAATTGATGCAGTACCGCAACCCTGTCGGCGGCGGCCCGTCCGGAAAGACGTGGCCCAGGTGTGCGTCGCATTTGGCACAGACCACCTCGGTGCGGATCATACCGTGACTGATGTCCCGGACCTCCACCACGGCGCTGCCCTCGATGGGCGCGTAGAAGCTGGGCCAGCCACAGCCGGAATCGAACTTGGTCGAGGAGTCGAACAACGGCTCGTTGCAGCACACGCAATGGTAGACGCCCGGCGTCTTGGTCATGTTGTACTTGCCGGTGAACGGCCGCTCGGTGGCCTTCAGGCGGCAGACTTGATACTGCTCTGGATCGAGCATTTCCTTCCATTCTTCGAGGGTTTTTTCAAGCTTGTCCACGGGTGTACCTCCACACTCAAAAAGCCCGAACTGTGTCTTTTCCACACATCGGGTGGCACGTATGATTGCGCCTTCGTCAGTCGCCAGTCTGTCACCGGCCTTGCAGGCATACAAATTCATTTTGATGGCGTCGTGCTCATAGATTCGCCTTCTTGACTGACGGCGGATCGTTCTCTTCGGGATCAATCACCATGCAGTTCAGCAAATCGAACAAGCTCGCCAACGTCTGTTACGACATTCGCGGGCCCGTGCTCAAGCACGCCAAGCGCCTGGAAGAGGAAGGCCATCGCATCCTCAAGCTGAACATCGGCAACCCGGCGCCGTTCGGTTTCGAGGCGCCAGACGAGATTCTCCAGGACGTCATCCGCAATCTGCCGACCGCTCAAGGCTACAGCGACTCCAAAGGCCTGTTCAGCGCCCGCAAGGCGGTCATGCAGTACTACCAGCAAAAGCAGGTCGACGGTGTGGGTATCGAAGACATCTACTTGGGCAACGGCGTGTCCGAGCTGATCGTGATGTCGATGCAGGCGCTGCTGAACAACGGCGACGAGGTGCTGGTGCCGGCCCCGGACTATCCGCTGTGGACCGCTGCCGTGGCCCTGTCCGGCGGCAATCCGGTGCACTACCTGTGCGATGAGCAGGCCAACTGGTGGCCCGATCTCGACGACATCAAGGCCAAGATCACGCCCAATACCAAGGCGATGGTGATCATCAACCCGAACAACCCCACCGGCGCGGTCTATTCCAAAGAAGTGCTGCTGGGCATGCTGGAAATCGCTCGCCAGCACAATCTGGTGGTGTTCTCCGACGAAATCTACGACAAGATCCTGTACGACGACGCCGTCCACATCTGCACCGCATCGCTGGCACCGGACCTGCTGTGCCTGACGTTCAACGGCCTGTCCAAGTCCTATCGCGTGGCAGGCTTCCGCTCCGGCTGGATCGCCATTTCCGGTCCGAAACACAATGCCCAAAGCTACATCGAAGGCATCGACATCCTGGCCAACATGCGCCTGTGCGCCAACGTGCCAAGCCAGCATGCGATCCAGACCGCGCTGGGCGGCTATCAGAGTATCAACGACCTGATCCTGCCCCCCGGCCGCCTGCTGGAGCAGCGCAATCGGACATGGGAATTGCTCAACGACATCCCGGGCGTGAGCTGCGTCAAACCTATGGGGGCGCTGTATGCCTTTCCGCGGATCGACCCCAAGGTCTGTCCGATCCACAATGATGAAAAATTCGCGCTGGACCTGCTGCTCTCCGAAAAGCTGCTGATCGTGCAGGGCACGGCGTTCAACTGGCCATGGCCGGACCACTTCCGTGTGGTGACGCTGCCACGGGTCGATGACCTTGAAGCAGCGATCGGCCGGATTGGCAATTTCCTCAAGACCTACAAGCAGTAAACTCGAATGGCGCGGATCGTGCTCGCTTCCCCGGGCGCGCACGATCCTGAGCGCACGCCGCCCGACCACTGCACCCCCTGCCCTCTCGCCGATGGTCCATACTGACCGAGGCGCTGAAAACGACACAGTTTGAAATAGTCGGCCGGTTGAATACACCCCGACATCACCTTATATACCCCGCAACGCGTTACACATTCTTCACGAGGAGAAACTCCAGATCATGATGCGCATCTTGCTGTTTTTGGCCACTAACCTTGCGGTCGTGCTGATTGCCAGCATTACCCTGAGCCTTTTTGGCTTCAATGGGTTCATGGCGGCCAACGGGGTTGATCTCAACCTCAATCAGCTGCTGATTTTCTGCGCCGTATTTGGCTTCGCCGGCTCGCTGTTCTCGCTGTTCATCTCCAAATGGATGGCCAAGATGAGTACCGGGACCGAAATCATCACCCAGCCCCGCACGCGCCATGAACAATGGCTGCTGCAAACCGTCGAGCAGTTGTCCCGCGACGCAGGCATCAAAATGCCGGAAGTCGGTATTTTCCCGGCCTACGAAGCGAACGCCTTCGCCACCGGCTGGAACAAGAACGATGCCCTGGTTGCCGTGAGCCAGGGGCTGTTGGAGCGGTTTTCGCCGGAAGAGGTGAAAGCGGTACTCGCTCACGAGATCGGCCACGTGGCCAACGGCGACATGGTGACGCTGGCGCTGGTCCAAGGCGTGGTGAACACCTTCGTGATGTTCTTCGCGCGGATCATCGGTAACTTCGTCGACAAAGTGATTTTCAAGAACGAAGAAGGCCGTGGCATCGCGTTCTATATCGCGACCATCTTCGCCGAGATCGTGCTGGGCTTCCTGGCCAGCGCCATCGTGATGTGGTTCTCGCGCCGCCGCGAATACCGTGCCGACGACGCTGGCGCCCGCCTGGCCGGTACCGGTGCGATGATCAGTGCACTCCAACGCTTGCGCTCGGAGCAAGGCGTTCCAGTGCAGATGCCGGACAGCCTGACCGCTTTCGGCATCAACGGCGGCTTGAAACACGGCCTTGCGGGCCTGTTCATGAGCCACCCACCGCTGGAAGAGCGCATCGAGGCGCTTCGCCGCCGCGGTTGATTACAGCGTCGGATGAAAAAGGGCGACTTCGGTCGCCCTTTTTCATGGCCCGTTTCATCGCCAGTCACGGGAGGTTTGGAGCTAACGCCTGAACAGTCGGTAGGCATGCTCCATCAGGTGCGTGGCGCCCGCCTGTTTGAACTTGGCACTTTTTTCCAACACGTCCCATTCTCCCACCTGCTTGACCCGCCACTCCGGGGAAAGCAGTTGCTGCACCTCGTCTTCGTCCAGCGCAAACGGTGGACCGGCGATTTGCGATTGATCGTAATCCAGCGTAATCAGCAGCCCACGAGAGTCTTGAGCCATCAGACGCTTCAACTGCTCGACGTATCGCCAGCGCATCTCTGCAGGTAGAGCAATCAACGCGGCCCGGTCATAGAACGCTGTGCAGTCGCCGACGTCCTCCGGTTGCAGAGCAAAAAAGTCACCGCACCAGATCTCACAGGCGCCATAGCGATAAACCGTAAAGGCCCCGCGTACCTCAGTCTCCGGCGTCAGCCGGGCCTCGCTGAACCAGGCGGCGACCGCTTTCTCGGACAACTCTGCACCGACCACATGATGGCCCTGGTCCAGTAGCCAGTGCAGGTCGATGGTTTTTCCGCACAACGGCACCAGTACCCGCTCGCCAGGCTTGACCTGCAACTCGGGCCACAGCCGGGTGAGGTAAGGATTCACTTCCGCTTGGTTGAAGCCAATCTGATTGATCGCCCAGCGCTCTAGCCAAAACTCCGGCCCCATAAATACTCCCGATACGTCGATCAAACGGCACAAAAACTTATATTAGATTTAGATCAATGTTCTGCCTGATCATGGTGACATCTTATACGCACAGGACGCCCGACATGCTCCCAAGCCTGTTCATCTCTCACGGCTCGCCCATGCTTGCGCTGGAACCTGGCGAAAGCGGCCCGGCACTGGCCCGGCTCGCGGCCGAGCTGCCACGCCCGAAGGCAGTGGTGATCGTTTCGGCGCACTGGGAGAGCGAAGATCTTCGTGTCAATGGCAATCCGCACCCTGAAACCTGGCACGACTTCGGTGGGTTTCCACCTGCGTTGTTTGCCGTTCAGTACCCGGCGCCCGGCCAGCCGGAGATGACTCGTCGGGTCATGGAGCTGCTCGCGGCTG
Organism: Pseudomonas sp. GD03842; assembly: GCF_029841165.1. Lineage (NCBI taxonomy): Bacteria > Pseudomonadati > Pseudomonadota > Gammaproteobacteria > Pseudomonadales > Pseudomonadaceae > Pseudomonas > Pseudomonas sp. GD03842. The sequence goes on from NZ_JAOCEA010000012.1 coordinate 69,957, forward strand.
CGAACCTTCCGGCTCAGATGGACACGCGTCGGCCCTTCGACCACGGGGTGTGGGTGCCTCTCTCATTGATGTACCCCCAGGCCGACGTGTCGATCGTGCAGGTGTCATTGCCGTCGCGCATGGGCCCCGAACTGCAGACCCGCGTCGGCCGGGCGCTCAGCCTTTTGCGGCAAGAACAGGTACTGGTGATCGGCTCCGGCAGCATCACTCACAACCTTCGGGAGCTGGATTGGCACGCCGGGCCGGAAAGCATCGAGCCTTGGGCTCAGATGTTTCGGGACTGGATGGTGGAAAAGCTCACCGCGGACGATGAGGTCGCCTTGCACGATTACCGCCGCCTGGCTCCGAACGCCGTGCGCAATCATCCGAGCGACGAGCACTTGCTGCCGCTGTATTTTGCTCGGGGCGCTGGAGGTACGTTCAGCATCGCCCACCAAGGCTTCACCATGGGCGCACTCGGCATGGATATCTACCGGTTTGGGTAAGGCGCTGAGCCGACGCTGACGCTGGCAGCAACGCTCCACTGCTCTCGCAAGACACCCTGACGCCACGGAAAATCAGACAAAAAAATCCCCGGACACTCCGGGGATTTTTATTCAGACGACCCGCCTGTTGCGGATCAGTCTTCGCGGTAGCGGCGCAGTTTCAGCTGCTTGCCAGCGACACGGGTGTCCTTCAGCTTGGCCAGCAGACGCTCCAGGCCTTCCTCTGGAAGCTCGACGAGGCTGAAGCTGTCGCGCACCTGGATGCGACCGATGGCTTCGCGAGCCAGGCCGCCCTCGTTGAGGATAGCGCCGAGCAGGTTCTTGGCGGCGATACCGTCACGCGCACCGAGCGCGGTACGGCAGCGGGCGCGGCCTTCAGCCAACGGCACCGGCGCGCGACGCTCGCGGTCGCCACGATCAGGACGGTCGCCACTGCGCTCACGCGGCGCACTGTTCGGTACCAGCGGACGCTCTTTCTCGATGGCTGCCAGATTCAGCGCCTGACCATTGGTTGCCTTGCGCAGCAGCGCGGCCGCCAACGCACGTGGGCTGCAGCCGATATCGGCGGTCAGGCGGTCGAGCAGTTCGCCATGGCTGGCTTCGGCATCGGCCACCAGTGGCGCGAGGCTGTTGGTCAACTTCTTGATGCGCGCATCGAGAACGGCTTGCGAGTCCGGCAGGCGAACCTCTGCAACGCGCTGACCGGTCACACGCTCGATCACTTGCAGCATGCGGCGCTCGCGCGGCGTGACCAGCAGCAGGGCACGGCCTTCGCGACCGGCACGGCCGGTACGGCCGATGCGGTGAACGTAGGACTCAGGGTCGTACGGCATGTCGACGTTGAACACGTGGGTGATACGCGGGACGTCCAGGCCGCGGGCAGCGACGTCAGTGGCGACGACGATGTCCAGACGACCATCCTTGAGCGAGTCGATGACGCGCTCGCGCTGGTTCTGGGCGATGTCGCCGTTCAGCGCAGCGGCTTTGTAGCCCTTGGCTTCCAGCGCGCTGGCCAAGTCGAGAGTGGCCTGCTTGGTGCGCACGAACATGATCAGGGCGTCGAAATCCTCGACTTCCAGCAGGCTCAGCACGGCCGAGGTCTTCTGGTCGGCGTGAACCAGCAGGTGAGCCTGCTCGATGGCGGTCACGGTCTGGGTCTTGCTCTGGATCTTGACGTGTTTCGGATCCTTGAGGTGACGCTCGGCGATCGCGCGGATCGACTGCGGCAGCGTGGCCGAGAACAGAACGGTCTGACGGCTCTCCGGCATGGCGTTGAAGATGACTTCAAGGTCATCCATGAAGCCCAGCTTGAGCATTTCGTCGGCTTCGTCCAGCACCAGATGATTCACCGTGGCGAGGACTTTTTCGTCGCGACGCAGGTGGTCGCACAGACGACCCGGCGTGGCGACAACGATTTGCGCGCCGTTGCGGATGGCCTTCAGTTGCGGACCCATCGGGGCACCGCCGTAGACGGCTACGACGTTCACGCTTGGCATCTGCTTGGCATAGGTTTCGAACGCGGTGGCCACTTGCAGGGCCAGCTCGCGGGTCGGCGCGAGGATCAGCGCCTGGGGTTCCCGTTTGGCCGGGTCGATGCGGTTCAGGATGGGCAGTGCGAAGGCGGCGGTTTTACCGGTACCTGTCTGCGCCTGACCGATCATGTCGTGACCGGCGAGAATGATCGGGATCGATTGTTGCTGAATCGCCGACGGCTCTTCGTAGCCGGTCGCGATGACGGCAGCAACAATATTCGGATTAAGGTCAAGAGCGGCGAAGCCGCCGGTTTCCTGGGTCATGGGTCTGCCTCTGAGTGCATCCGCAAAGACCCATGCTTCAAAGCTGCGCGTGCCGTGTAAGACCCGAAGGTCACCCTGGCTGCTTTGTCGGCGGGGATTTGCGAAAACGTATGGATGAATGGATCGTCAAGGATAGCTCGTGAGAGAACCGGTTTACGGAGAGAGCTCCGCAAACGTACGTCTTGACGACGGCCCTATGAAAGACCGGCGCGCACTATACCGGAATTGCCGAAAAAAGTGAGGATTTTTTTCAGCACAACCAGGCGTTGCGTCCAACTGTCACAGGCCCTGCGCAAACCGATCTCGGTGTCGCTTCCCTGAAATGTGCGAGCAGGCACAGGAAGCAGCTTAAACGTTTCACCTCGGGACGGCAGCGTCCACCCGTCGCGACGTTCAAGTCGCAACGCGCAAGGTCTTGATCAATGGCAACAGCGAGTAGCCCAGTTGAGGAGCCAGTGCTTCGGCGCGCAGCATCAAGGCATCGATATCCAGGGTCTGGTCCAGGTCGTGAGGCACGATCAAAATCACATTGCCCTCCTTGACCGGCAGTTCCCAGTAATGGCGGTGATAGAGCCCGCGAAGCAGCGCCGCGCCCAACGGTTTGCCGTCATCGGACGCCCATTGGTTGATGATCAGCCAGCCACCAGGGTTCAGGTGCTGTTGACACTGTTCCAGAAATCCCCACGCCAGGTGCCCTACCGCCGGGCCGGTGTCGGTGTAGAGATCGACGAAAATCAGGTCGGCGTTTTCCGCCGAAGGCAACAATTCGAGGGCATCGCCCACGCGTATGTAAAGCCGCGGGTCATCGGCCAGGCCCATGTACTCCATCGCGAGCCGGGGCACATCCGGGCGCAGTTCGATGGCCTCGACATCTTCCAGTGGCAGGAACCTGAGGCATGCCTGCGTCAACGTCCCTGCACCGAGCCCCATGAAGAGCGCGCTCTCGGGGGCATCGTGGCACAGTGCGCCAATCAGCATGGCGCGGGTGTAGTCGTACTCCAGCCAGCTCGGATCGGCCGTGAACGTACAGCTCTGCTCAATCGCATCGCCGAATTCCAGGAAGCGATAGTCCTCCACTTCCAGCACGCGGATCATGCCGAAGTCATCATGAACTTCGGCCAGTACGCGCTCTACACGCTCCTGGTTCATTACTGCTCTCTGCCGTTTGCCATCAGAACGCCCGGCTCGACCCACAGTGGCCATCAACACCGCCACCGGTCGCCGGACTGCTGCAAGGGATCGCACGACGATCCCGAAGACGCGGGATTGTCAGCCATGCACCCCTGGCAGGTCACGCAAATTATCGGGGCGGCTGCTACCATGGCGGCTCCTTTGCCTTGATTCCGAGTCGACGATGAGCCACCCGTGGAGCCCCGATAGCTGGCGGACCCTGCCAATCCAGCAACAACCTCAATATCCCGACACCGAGCATCTGCTGCGTGTCGAACGGACGCTGGCCAGCTACCCGCCACTGGTGTTCGCCGGAGAAGCTCGAGAACTGCGTCGACAATTTGCCGAGGTCACCGAAGGCCGCGCGTTTTTGCTGCAGGGGGGCGATTGTGCGGAAAGCTTCTTTGAGTTTTCCGCCGCGAAGATCCGCGACACTTTCAAGGTGCTGCTGCAGATGGCGATCGTCATGACCTTCGCTGCGGGCTGCCCGGTAGTGAAGGTAGGACGGATGGCCGGTCAATTCGCCAAGCCGCGCTCAGCCAACGATGAAACCGTGGATGGGATCACGTTGCCGGCTTACCGTGGCGACATTGTCAACGCGATCGGCTTCGACGAGAAAAGCCGAGTGCCGGATCCGGAACGTCTGCTGCAGGCCTATCACCAATCCACCGCCACCTTGAACCTGCTGCGCGCCTTCGCACAGGGAGGCTTCGCCGACCTGCACCAAGTGCATCAGTGGAACCTTGATTTCATTGCCAACTCGGCATTGTCGGACAAGTACAGCCAACTCGCCGACCGTATCGACGAAACCTTGGCGTTCATGCGCGCTTGTGGCCTGGACACCTCGCCGCAACTGCGGGAAACCAGTTTCTTCACGGCGCACGAAGCGCTGTTGTTGAACTACGAAGAAGCCTTCGTGCGCCGCGACAGCCTGACCAACGATTTTTACGATTGCTCAGCGCACATGCTGTGGATCGGCGACCGCACCCGCCAGTTGGACGGCGCACACGTGGAATTTCTACGGGGGGTGAAGAACCCGATCGGTGTGAAAGTCGGCCCGAGCATGAACACCGACGATCTGATCCGCCTGATCGACCTGCTCAACCCGGAGAACGACCCAGGTCGCCTTAACCTCATCGCCCGCATGGGCGCCAACAAGGTAGGCGATCACCTGCCGGGGCTGATTCGCGCTGTCGAACGGGAAGGCAAAAAGGTGCTGTGGAGTTCCGATCCGATGCATGGCAACACCATCAAGGCCAGCAGCGGCTACAAGACCCGTGACTTTGCGCAAATTCTGGGGGAGGTGAAGCAGTTCTTCCAGGTTCATCAGGCCGAAGGCACTTACGCGGGCGGCATCCACATCGAGATGACCGGGCAAAATGTCACCGAATGCATCGGTGGCGCGCGCCCCATCACCGAAGACGGCCTGTCTGACCGATACCACACCCACTGCGATCCACGGATGAACGCCGATCAGTCACTGGAACTGGCGTTTCTGATCGCCGAAACGTTGAAGCAGGTGCGTCGTTCTTGACGTCAGCTTCCCCAACGGGATCGACACAAGACGCGCCCACCGCCACAGGCAGCGAGACGGTGGCTTAGGCATGGACCAGAGAGCGTGGGGCGTGGAAAAGACCGCTGTCGGCCCACGCAGTCCGTAGCCGTGCACCGCTCGTCCGCTGGCAGTTGATCAGCACCTCCGGCAATCCTAGCCAGTCAGCCAGGGTCCTGAGGTGCGAAGCCAGCGCCCGCAAGCCCTCGGTATCAAGACCCGGATCTTCCTCATGCACGGCATGCACCGCGAGCCGTCCCGCGGCACGTTCAGCTCGCAGATCGACCCGCGCCGCGATGCGTTCATGGTGCAGAAACGGCAGCACGTAATAGCCATAGACCCGCTTATGGGCAGGGGTGTAGATCTCCAGCCGGTAGTGAAAATCGAACAGACGCTCGGTCCGGCCCCGCTCCCAGATCAGAGAATCGAAGGGCGAAAGCAAAGCGCTGCTGTGGACCTTTCGAGGAATTTTCAGGTCAGGCAGCGCATAAGCGGGCTGCTTCCAGCCTTGCACCTGAACCTGCTCGATGGCGCCCTCCTCCCTCAGCGTGGCCAGCCCCGCCTTCGCCGGGGCCGGGTCCAAACGAAAATAATCGCGTAGGTCTTTCTCGGTGCCCACCCCCAGTGCGCGGACAGCGTGGAGCAGCAAACCGCGCTGGGCCTGGGCTTCGGTCAATTCCGGCTGGGCAAGAATGGAAGGTGGCAGCACCCGCTCTGGCAAATCGTACAGCCGCTCGAACCCCCGGCGCCCCGCCACGGTGACTTCCCCGGCGGCGAACAGCCACTCCAGCGCGTGCTTTTCATCGCTCCAGTCCCACCAGGGCCCGGCCCGCTCTTGTCGAGTACTGAGGCTGCCGGCGCCCAACGCGCCCTGATCGCGGACCGCTTGCAGCACCCGAGCGATGGTGGGTTGCTGCTCTCGACCGAACCTGGCCATTTGTTGATAGATGCCTTCGCCTTGGGCGGCACGCCGCATCCGCCAGCGCAACAGCGGGTACAACTCGACGGGAAGCAAAGACGCCTCATGGCCCCAATACTCGAAGAGCCTGCGATGCCGCCCTTGGCTCCAGGCCGCTTGGTCGAGCAGCTTTTGCGGGTAGTTGCCCAGGCGAGAGAACAGCGGCAGGTAGTGCGAACGAACCAGCGCATTGACCGAGTCGATCTGCACGACGCCGAGGCGTTCGATCAGTTGGATGACATGACGGGCCGTAATGACTGCAGGTGGCTGCCGGCCGTTGAAACCCTGAGCGGCCAAGGCAACGCGACGGACTTGTTTGAGTGACAATTGCTGTTGAGTCGGCTGGGCGGCGGGCATTCAGGACCTCCGGGTCGAAGCTGCCACGCTACCTGATCCTGGCATCCCTGGGTACCTGTGCGGCGGGTCGGTAGCCCGCCAAGTGCGTCGGTGGGGGTCAATTGCAGCAACGCGGCATGCCGCAGCAATGTCATCGGCATCGCTGTTGGCAAGCCGCGCTCTGCGGGGCACGCTTCAGCGTTTGAGTGGATCGTCCCAGAAGGGCCGTTCGGACTCTTCCGCCACATCCGCCCTAGACAGACCAAGGTCTTTCAAGGCGTCGTCGCTCAAACTGGCCAGTTGTACACGTTCACGGTGCAGCCTGTGCCAGCGCGCGAGTTGCTCGACGACTGCATGCCAACCGCGCTCCAGCGCCGAATCGCGAGACAGGGTTTTCAGGACCAGCACATAACCTTTTTGACGTTTCATCATCTTGCCCTCCAAGTGGGGATGGGCAAATTCTCTCGCCAGGATTAAGATCAATCCAACGAATGTTTCTGATGCACTGCATCTGGGAGATTGATCCATGGCCACCTACCCCAGCATCGACAGCGAGCTGCTGCGCACCTTCGTTGCCATTGCCGATCAGGGCGGTTTCACCAAAGCGGGCGAAGTCGTCAATCGCACGCAGTCGGCCGTCAGCATGCAAATGAAGCGGCTGGAGGATGACGTCGTTCAGCGTCCTCTCTTTCAGAAGGACGGTCGGGTGCTGAATCTGACGGCAGAGGGGCAGGTGTTGCTGGGCTATGCAAGGCGCATCCTCAAACTCCACAGCGAGGTGTTCAATACCCTGCGCGAGCCGCATATGGTGGGCACCGTAAAAATCGGCACGCCGGACGATTACGTCATGCGTTTCCTGCCGGGGATTCTCTCGCGATTCGCTCAGGCCTATCCGCTGATACAAGTGGAGGTTCACTGCGAGTCGTCAGCCCAGTTGCTGCAACGCCAGGACCTTGACCTGAGCATCGTGACCCGCGAGCCGGGCAAGGAGATCGGGCAGATTCTGCGTCAGGAACGCTTCGTCTGGGCTGAGGCGGCAGGTTTTTATCCGCATGAACAGACGCCGATACCGTTGGCCATGTTCAACAGCGACTGTTTCTGCCGACTCTGGGCCAGCAACGCGCTGGACGCCTCAGGCCGCGAATACCGCATCGCTTACACCAGCGCCAGCCTCTCGGCGATCATGGCAGTGGTCAGCGCAGGGCTCGCCGTGACAGCGCAACTGGAAAGCCTCATTACCTCGGACCTGAGCGTGATCGGTGAAGCCGAGGGGCTGCCCCAACTACCCGCGGCGAGCATTGTGCTGTTGCGCAATCCCAACAACCCCTCGCCCATCACCGAATGCCTGGCCGAACATATTGCCGAGGGATTCAAGGTCTAGACCTCAGAGCCTGAAGCACAGCATGACGGCGCAGATCACCAGAAAGCCGCAGAACAGCGAACGCAGCAGACGCTCCGGCAGACTGTGTGCCAGAGCGACGCCCCAGCTGATGCTCGCCAGGCCGCCGATCGCCAATGGAATGCCCATCAACCAGCTCACGTGGCCGTGGGATGCGTAGGTGGCCAGGGTAATCACGGTAGCGGGCGCTGCCAGGGAAAGCGCCAGCCCTTGTGCGACCACCTGGGAGGCGCCGAACACGCTCGTCAGAATCGGCGTGGCAATCACGCCGCCTCCTACGCCGAACAGACCTGCCGTCACCCCCGACCCCACGCCAAGCGCCCACAGCCAGTGCCGATGACGCAACTGGGTGCCCGTGTTGCCCTTATGCCAATACATCTGCGCCAGATTGAACAGCGTGAGCACGATCAGGAACCCCACGAACCCCATGCGCATGCTGTGAGCTTCGACCCGCACGGCCCATAACGAGGTCAGCCAAGAGACAATGAAGCTGGGCCCGATCAACATCAATGCGTTGCGGGCCGAAATCCGATTGCGCTGGTTGTACCGCCAGAGGGCCGCCAACACATTCGGGAGCACCATGAGCAGCGCGGTGCCCTGCGCCAACTGCTGATCGAGGCCGAACAACACACCGAGTGCGGGAATCGCCACCAAGCCACCCCCAATCCCGAACAGACCACCCAGCGTCCCCATGGCCGCCCCCAACAGCAGGTACATCACAACATCGACAATCACACGCGACCCTCGGCCTGAATCCAGCGCGCATGCTACGCAGTCTCCGAAGTCGAATAAACGGCTACAGGGCTTTCCGCTCTCACGGATCGTGGAAAGTCGATTCACGGACTGTGAAGTAAAGAGCTCGCACGAGCGTGATAGAAAGACGTCGCCGAATCGATTAGCAAAATTATTTGGCGCATTAAAGATCATGACGCTAAATTAGCCCTCATTATCGATCACCCCGAGGACACCCTCAATGAATGCCGACCCAAGCTGCACCACGGCGGGTGCTGGCAGTTGCGAAGAGCTGCTGCTGGACAACCAGCTCTGTTTCGCCCTGTATTCCACCTCGCTGATGATGACCAAGGTCTACAAGCCGCTGTTGCAGGAACTCAACCTGACGTATCCGCAGTACTTGGCCATGCTGGTACTGTGGGAACAGGATGGTCTCACCGTAGGGGAAATCAGCACACGCTTGTTGACCGATCCAGGATCGCTGACCCCGCTGCTCAAGCGACTCGAAAGTGAGGGCTTGATCAGCCGGAACCGGAGCAAGGATGACGAGCGGGTGGTCCTGCTGACGCTGACTGACCAAGGCAAGGCCTTGCATGAAAAGGCCCGCCGCATTCCCCACTGCATTCTGGCCGCGAGTGGCATCAGCCTCGACCAGTTGCAAGCGTTGCAAAAGGATCTTCTGGGGCTGCGCGGAAATCTCCACAACAGTCTGTAACGCGACCCTCCTTCCCTGCCCCGTCCAAGGCCAGCGCTCTGCTGGCCTTTTTCGTTTCCAGGCGGCAGCACAGGCGCAAGCCGTACTTATAAAATTTTTTTCTTCTTCTAAATCAGTCAGTTATTCAAAAAACAGGGGATTTACAGAAAAAAAACGAAAAATTACCTTGCGCACTAAACATTAGCGCATTACATTTCATCTCACTTGCTTAGCGCACAAACATTTAGCGCAGAGCTTACCGGCTTCAACCCATACCATTCAGTGAGGAATGATCATGAAAGCACTCTATACCGCAGTCGCAACCGCAACCGGTGGCCGTGATGGCCGTGCTGTCTCCAGCGACAAGATTCTCGACGTCAAACTGGCTACGCCCAAAGAACTGGGCGGTGCCGGTGGTGAAGCCACCAACCCAGAGCAACTGTTCGCGGCGGGTTACTCGGCCTGCTTCATCGGTGCACTGAAATTCGTTGCCGGTCAGAGCAAACGCAGCATTCCTGCCGATGCCTCTATCACTGCCCACGTCGGCATCGGGCAGATCCCTGGCGGTTTCGGTCTGGACATCGATCTGAACATCAGCCTTCCAGGCCTTGACCAGGCGGACGCACAAGCGCTGGTCGATGCCGCCCACCAGGTCTGCCCTTACTCCAACGCCACTCGTGGCAACGTTGACGTCCGTCTGCACGTGACTGTCTGACCTACCGACCTCAAGGAGAAAAACATGAACACATTCGGCAAAATCATGGCGGGTTCGCTTCTCGCCCTTTCGATCGGCAATGCCTTTGCAGCAGGCGATGGCGGCGTCGAGCACAACACTCAAGCATTCCTCGATGCCTTGAACTCAGGCACGGGAAAACCCATCGAGCAGTTGTCGCCCAAAGATGCCCGGGCGGTACTGACCGGCGCACAGGCTGGGGTCAAACTGACACTGCCTAAAGCCGATGTCAGCCAGAAGACCATCAAGGCCGATGGGCAGGACATCAGCCTGACCATCGTGCGGCCCGCCGGCGTAAAAGGCACGCTGCCTGTGTTCATGTTCTTCCACGGCGGCGGCTGGGTGCTGGGCGATTACCCAACCCATGAGCGTCTGGTGCGGGATCTGGTGGACGGCTCCGGTGCGGTGGCGGTCTTCGTCAACTACACCCCTTCGCCGGAAGCGCACTACCCGACCGCGATCAACCAAGCGTATGCAGCGACCAAGTGGGTGGCTGAGCATGGCAAGGAAATCAACGTCGACGGCAAGCGTCTGGCAGTGGCGGGTAACAGTGTTGGCGGTAACATGGCGGCAGTCGTCAGCCTGATGGCCAAAGACAAAGGCACCCCGTCGATTCGCTACCAAGTGCTGCTGTGGCCTGTGACGGACGCCAACTTCGATACCGGTTCGTACAACCAGTTCGCTGAAGGCCATTTCCTCACCCGCAACATGATGAAGTGGTTCTGGGACAACTACACCACTGATCCGAAGCAACGCGCCGAGATCTACGCTTCTCCGTTGCGCGCTACCACGGATCAGTTGAAGGGACTGCCACCTGCGCTGGTGCAGACTGCGGAAGCCGACGTGCTGCGTGATGAGGGCGAGGCCTATGCTCGCAAACTGGATCAGGCAGGCGTCGCGGTCACCGCCGTTCGCTACAACGGCATGATCCACGACTACGGGCTGCTGAATGTCATCAGTCAGGTGCCGGAAGTGAAATCGGCAATGCAGCAGGCGGCCCAGGAACTGAAGGTTCACTTGAAGTGAGGTAAACGGGCCGGACAGGCCGGACGGTACTGTCCGGCTTGCTCACCCGACCTTCAGAGCAGACCCGAAAAAAATCCACAAAAAAGCCCGACGCGATGGTCGGGCTTTTTTGTATGCGCAATCAGCGCATATTACTTCTTGGTGCGGCCCTTGAAAGAGCTGTCGCGGGTGTCGATATCGATCCACTCGTCGATTTCGATGAAGTCAGCGACCTGAATTTCAGTGCCGTTGGCCAGTTTGGCTGGCTTCATGACTTTACCGGAAGTGTCGCCACGGGCCGAGTTCTCGGTGTAGGTCACTTGACGGCTGATGGTGGTCGGCAGTTCTACGGAAACCAGACGGCCTTCGAAGAAAACGGCTTCACAGACGTCCTGCATGCCTTCTTCGATGAACGGCAGAACAGCTTCGATATCCTCAGCGTTCAGCTCGTACATGGTGTAGTCAGTAGTGTCCATGAACGTGTAGGAATCACCGCTGATGAAGGACAGAGTGGCTTCTTTACGGTCCAGGATCACGTCGTCCAGCTTGTCGTCGGCGAAGTAGACGGTTTCAGTCTTGTAGCCGGTCAGCAGGTTTTTCAGCTTGGTCTTCATGATCGCGCTGTTACGACCCGACTTGGTGAATTCAGCTTTCTGAACCAGCCAAGGATCGTTGTCGATACGCAGCACGGTACCGGGTTTAAGCTCTTTACCAGTTTTCATTACGAGTATCCGAATTTGGATTGAAGTTCTTTCTAAGCCCTGTACGAAAAGCCACTTTTCGTACAGGGCTTACTACAAGGCCGCGTATCATAGCCAATTTCGGTAAAAGTGCACCAGCGCAGTCGTCAGATCGTCCTGCAAGGCTCGTTCCAGGCACCAGCGCTCGGCATGGCTCGCCAGTTCCGCGCGGTGTTCCTCCAAAGCGGGCCAACTGTGTGCCATGTCGTGACCCGCATTCCAATCGCGCCAGACGTCAGTCAGCGCCCGTGCCGCAGTGTCCGAAAGGCCGGTCAGGTAAAGCTCCAGGAAAGCGTCCAGCTTGGCCCAGTGGGCATCGTCGTCTTGTGCATAGATATGCCAGATCATGGGTCGCCCAGCCCATTGCGCGCGTACGAACGAGTCCTCGCCACGCACCACGTTGAAGGCGCAACACCAGAGCAAGCGGTCATAGTCCTCCTGACGCACGAAGGGCAGGACTTGAATCGTCAGTCGCTCGCGCACATGCAGCGCCCCGGCTTGCAGGCCGTCGCTGCCCAACCAGCGCTCGACGTCGCCGAGGATGCGCCCTTCCGGCACCAGAAGGTGCGTGGGCGGAAAATCCTCTGCCAAGCGGTCCAGCCACGACCCCAACTGCGGGTGCTCGTAGGCAAACAGTGACATCAAGCGGGCCTGCGGCTGTGGATAAATGCCCAGGCCGGCCAGGAAAGCCTGCCGCGCTGAGGGGTCTTGCTCGAAAGCGTGACGCTGTTCGATCAGGCCGGCCTCCCGCAACAACCCCCCGGTAGTAGGACGAAACCCCGGGAAGAAGAAGAATTTCTGGATGCCGCTCGACTGCAGCGACGGCAGACCGTGACAACCGGTGACCCATTCCTCCGCACTGAGGTAGTCGAGGTTCAGCCACAGAGGCTTCGGATCGCGGTTTTTCATCGCCTCGATCTGCATGGGCGGCAGATGACAACCGAAGGCTTCGATCACAACGTCGGCAGGCTCGACCGGTTGCCAGTCCTTGGCCCACACGCGCACCTCTACCCCCTCGCAATACTGCTTTGCCGCACCGGCATCGGCGTCAGGACACAGCCGGACGAAGGCCGAGAGGTCATCGATCCACAACCGCACGTTCATCTCGTGCTCGGCGACCAACTGCCGGGCCAGACGCCAGGTCACGCCCACATCACCGAAGTTATCCACAACGGTGCAGAAAATATCCCAAGAGGCTTTCATCCCGGCTCCTCAAGGATGCTCAAAAAAGCGGATTGTCCGTCATAACGACGCGGAATCGCCAGCCCGGTCATGCGACAATCCGGCCACGTCCACCGCAATCGGGAAGTCTGCCATGTACGTCAACCACCGCACATTGTCCGTCACGATCAAGCCGCTCACGCTCGTCTTGTCCATTGCCGCAGGCATCTGGCTCGGGGGCCTGGCTGTGATGCTCACGGGCTGGTCGATCTACACGATGCTGCCTGCCGAAAAGGCCCAGGCGCTCAATGACGCAGCCAACCGAATGACCCGTCCCGTCGAACAGACCCAACCTGAAAGCGACAATCCGATGTTCGACCAATACCGCCAGCGGCTGCGCGACAGCGAGGCGCGTCAAGCCCAGGAAGCGGAAGACGCCGAGCGCGCGCGCAGTTTCAATGGCCCGAAATGCCAATTCTGGATGCAGCAGAACCAGACCGCTCCCAGCGAGAAAAGCCGCGCCGCCATTTATCAATTCTGCGGCTGATGGCATTGAACAGGTACGCCCCCATGAATAAGCAACGGGTCCTGGAAAGGATTCTCGATCGCCTCGAAGTGGACCTGGACGTCGCCATTCGCGCCGCCCAGACGGCCTATGAGGCGGCGACCCATGAAGAAAACATCGCCGAGAACAAATACGATACCTTGGGTCTGGAGGCGTCCTACCTGGCAGCCGGTCAGGCGCGGCGCGTCGAAGAGATACGTCAGGCGCTGGCGCTGTATCGGCAGATGACACTCAAACCCTTCGATGGTGAACGGGGCATTCAGCCGGGTGACCTCGTCGCCTTGGCCTCAGCGAATGGAAGTGAACAATGGCTGTTCCTCGGCCCAGATGCCGCCGGCCTCAAACTTCAAATGGATGACAGGTGGATCACCGTCATCACACGCCGTGCGCCACTGGGGCAAAGCCTGTTGGGCAAACTCGACGGCGATGAAGTGGACGTTATGGTGAACGGCAGCCGGCAGAGGTTCGAAATTACCCAGGCACTGTGATCGATCGAACAATTTCAGGGTTGAAGGCCCCCGGTTTTTGTGGGTAAGGTGCACCGTCGCATCACAAAGGTGCACCCGGAATATGGAGCCGGGCACAAGGATTTAACCAAGGAGATATTTCATGACGAACGTCATCACCTTCCCTGACGCCCATGAACGTGATCGCCTAAAGTCCAGTGACCGCCATGGGTTGACGTATTTGAATGAAAAAGAACGCCACCTCATCGACTGCCTGCGCATGACCAGTCATGCCGGCCGCCAGTATGTCTACGACTACGCCAACATCATGCACCGTTCCAAGCCACTCTACCCCGATCGCCGGGATTGAGCCGCACGCCGTCTCAGGCTGCCTTGCTTGGGGCCCGCGGCGCACGCTCCCATCATCAACATCGCCACACCCGGCGGGCACCGGTAGGTGACAGCACTGATGCGCCATGACGTTCAGCGCCGGGTCAGTACAAAGCCAGCGGGCACGGGCCTATAGTGGGCAAACCTCTTTCTGATATCAGGAATGTTCCATGCCCGCCGTACCTCCCGAAGCCCCCGCCCAAACCGACCACCTGCGCTTTCACAAGGCCCACGCCCATCTGGCGCCGACGTTCGGCACTGACGCGTTCGCACTCAAGGCCGAAGCGTTTGCACGATTTTTTGGCACGCCCACGTTCCTGGGGGCGCAGACCTTGGTGGTACTGCTCTGGGTGGGCGCCAACCTCAGCGGCCTGGTGAGCTTCGATGTCTATCCGTTCATTCTTTTGAATCTGGCCTTCAGTCTCCAGTCGGCCTACGCCGCACCGCTGATTCTACTGGCTCAGACCCGCCAGGCCGCGCGGGACAAAGCCAGTGCCGAGGCCGACGCCCAGCACCGTGAAGCCCTCGCGGTGGCCAATGAAGAACGAATGGCCCGGGCTGCCCAGAACACGGCGCAGATGCTCGAATTGCTGGAGCAGAACACGCGGCTCACCGAAATGACCAAAGTGCTGACAGAGCGAGTCGAAGCCCTCACTGCCGATATGCACAAACATGTGTTCCGGGAGAACGGTTCCGCGTAATTGAACGCTTTGGTCACTGCATGGACATTTATGATATTGCGACCGTCATGAATGCACGGGATTATGGGTGTAATTTTTGACATCCTGCGGCTCGTGGGATGCCTTTTCCCGGAGCGCAGTCCATGCAAAACACCTCTCGCGAAGAAACCCTGGCCCTTTGGCACGAACAGGAACACGCCATGCGCGCCCGACTGGGCAAGGCCGGGAGCATGAGCCTGAGTGAGGTCGCCACGCTCACACCCCAGGCGTTTTTCGACGGCATCGGCAATGGTATCTACCCTCATCCACCCATCGGAGAATTGATGGACTTCGTGCCCATCGAATGGACGCCTGGTCGCTTCGTGTTCCAAGGCACACCCGGCCCGCAGCATTACAACCCGCTGGGTATCGTCCACGGCGGGTACGCCGCGACGCTGTTGGACTCCTGCATGGGCTGCTCGATTCACACGCAACTGAAGAAGGGCCAGGGGTACACCACCCTGGACCTGCGCATTAGCTACATCCGCGCCTTGACCGACAAGACCGGGCCGATTCGCGCCGAAGGCACGGTGGTGCACTTGGGTCGGTCGACCGCGCTGGCCGAGGGAAAGATCTACGACGCCGACGGTCGCTTGTTCGCGACCGGGACCACCACCTGCATGATTCTGGACATGAACCGCTGACAAGCCGTGGATTACCCGTATAGCACCCCATAAACTCCGACCAAACCGAGCACGATCACCGTGCTTCCCAGCACCACGACCTCACGCAGCGGCGCGGGAATCCGCTCCTGCTTCAGGCCCTTGGCGCTTTTGCGATAGCGGGCATTGAGGCCGATCTGGATAAGGATGCCCGCCGCCAGCGAAACCATGATCGGCAGCAGCGCTATCAAGCCAAAACGCGGAATCCAGCGCAGAAACAGGGTGCACACCACCAGCAGCGTCATCAACGTCCGACGCCAGGCCAACAGCGTACGCTCCGGTTGCAGACCAGGATCGTCATGGCTCAAGGTTAGCGGGGCGCGGCGGCTCATGGGGTGCCGTAAAGCAGGAACACGATCAGCCCCGCCGCCACCAGCGCGCCACCCAGCGAAAGAATCGGCACCAGTACCGGCAATGGCAGTGGCCGACGCAACCGCATGGCCCGCTCGACCTTCAGCCAGCGAACGCAGGCGCTGGCGCTCACCAGCATTGCCAGCAGCAACAGCGACAGCGCCACGGCCCTTCGCAAGCCAGGGGTGAAGACATCCCCCGTAAAGGCCTCCACCGCAATGCCACCGGCCAGAAACGCCAGCGCGGTGCGGATCCACGCCAGGAACGTACGCTCGTTGGCCAACGTGAAGCGAGGGTCGGGCTCGCAGCCACCGCCCAAGAGGGCGGCAGACACGCGATCGCGATCGGGAGCTGGGATTTTGCCGGAATCCGGAGAGTTCATGTTGCACCGAGGTCGGGTAGATGGCGTCGATCATACCGGTCATCACGACCGATGGCCCACTTTGACTGCGACATGGGTGTATCCATGGCCGCAGGGTGCTGTGACGCACGATTTTTCCCTTCAAAATCCCCGACTTGTCCTACGCTCTGTGTCAGACGGTCGCTGTTGCGATACCGTGTTAGCGGACCCATTAGCGTCCGTCCCACGGCGGGTCTGAAATCGTAGACGTCAGCGAGGGTTGGGTTTGAGACAAGTAGAAGCGACGGACTTCGACGCCAGAAATAGGCGCCTGAAGCGCATGCCTGTGCTGTGGCTGACAGGTTTTTTCACCGTTTTGGTGTGTTTCTCCATTACCAGCATCACCCTGTGGCAGCTGCGCCAGTCGCGCGCCCACGAGCTGGACATCGCCGAAATCAACGCTGCCAACCTGTCACGCTCGATGGCACAGCAGGCAGACGACACCTTCGATCAGGCCGACATTCCTGTCGTCGGTATCGTCGAGCGACTGTCCTATGACGGCCTCGGGGCGGCCAGCAGTTCGCGCATGCACGACTACCTGCGCGCCACCGCGGCCAGTGTCGAACAGATTCAAGGGCTGTTCATTTACGACAAGGACGGCAACTGGGCCGGCACGTCCATGAACCACATCCCCTCCGATGCCAACAACGCCGACCGCGAATATTTCCAGTTTCACAAGGCGATCGACAGCACCTTGCCTCATATCGGTCAGGCCATCCGCAGCCGCAGTACCGGCGACTGGATCATCCCGCTTTCACGGCGCGTGAACGACTCGGCCGGTCATTTCGCCGGGGTGGTGCTGGCGACCATCGACCTGTCCTACTTCGACCGCTTCTTCGACCGCTTCGATATCGGGCATCGGGGCGTCATCACGCTGGCGCTGGCCGACGGCACGGTGCTGACCCGTCGACCTGCGCTGGAAAACGTCAGGGGCGCGTCAATCGCCGATGGCGAACTGTTTCGCACGTATCTGAAGGAGCATTACGAGGGCACCGCCACCGTACGCTCGATCCTAGACCACCAGCTACGCATTTATGGCTACAAGCGCCTGGACCGCTACCCGCTGGTTGTGATGGCCGGGCTGTCGGAGGAGGAAGTGCTGGACGAGTGGCGGCAGTACGCGTGGCGCTCACTGGCGATCATTGTCTGCGTGGTGGTCGCCAACCTGCTGTTCGGCGTGCTGCTGTTTCAACAGATCCGCTTTGGGTTGAACGCCGAATCGCAGCTGCGCATTGCCAGCCATTCGTTGGAAAAGCTGGCGCTGCAGGACGGCCTGACCGGGTTGGCGAACCGACGTCACTTTCAAGAGATTCTCGGACTGGAGTTCGCCAACGGGGGGCCTAACCTGCACCCTTTGAGCCTGATCATGATCGATATCGACTTCTTCAAGAGCTATAACGACAACTACGGGCATGTCGCGGGGGACAAGTGCATCGTGGCGGTGGCCGAATGCATTCGCAGCAACCTCAACCGTACCGGCGACCTGGCGGTCCGGTACGGCGGAGAAGAGATGGCCGTGTTCCTGCCTTACAGCGAGGCGCAAGGCGCGTACGCCCTGGCTGAGAAAATTCGCGTGGCGGTGCTGACCCGAGGGCTCGAACACCAAGGCAACCCCGGCGGTGTCGTCAGTATCAGCCTGGGCGTTTACGGCTGTGCTGCCCAGGCGTGTCCGACCATGGAGACGTTTATCGAGCGGGCGGACGCCGCGCTCTACAGGGCCAAACACGAAGGCCGCAACCGCACAGTGCTGTGGCAGGAGGCGTGAGGGCTCAGTGGCCCGCCTGAGCCTTGACGAGCTGCGCGACCTTGCCTCGAAACAGCTCCAGGCGGTCCTCCGGCGCATCATGCTCCACCACCAGGGCACCGACGTCCTCGCAGGATGCCACCTGATAATGGGCGATGCTGGCCAGTTTTTCGTTGATCACCGCGACCACCACTTGCCCGCTGCGCGCCACGACCGCACGCTTGAACTCGGCCACATCCAGGTCGAACGCAGTCACCCCTTTCATGGCATCCAGCGCGCAAGCGCCAAGAAAGCACAGATCGAAGTTGAAGTGCGTCAGTTGCTGAATCGTCGTGTGCCCATAGGTGCTCCCGGCCACCGGGCTGAGCCGCCCACCTAGCAGGATGACCTCGACACAGGGGAGTTTCATCAACTCCACCGCGATGACCGGCGCATTGGTGGTGACGGTCAGCGTCATCTGCGGGTCAATGGCCCGGGCGATAGCCAGGTTGGTCGAACCGCCGTCGATGAAGACGTGTTGTCCCGCACTGATAAGCCCCGCGCCCGCCACGCCCAGGGTACGTTTACGCTGAGGTTCATGCTCGATCCTCGCGCTGATCGGACCGTCGGACGCCAATGAAATCGCTCCGCCGTACACCCGCTTGCAGACCCCAGACGCCGCCAGCGCACCCAGATCACGACGAATGGAATGCTCCGACACCTTGAATTCGGCGGCCAGATCAGCCGCAATCACTCGGCCATGCATCGCCAGACGCTCAGTGATCAGACGTTGACGTTCGCTCGGGAACGCTTCGGGGTTGGCAGACATAACGGCCCTCGATATCAAGCGGAATCGATCAGAAACGAGCAGGATCATCGAGGGCACGCCTCGAGATGTCAAACGTCATGGCGGATGAAGTCGCCTGAACCCCCGTTCACTGGCGCACTCCCATCTTTCTCTAGATCCCGACAGAGGTTTCAACATGAAAATCGATCTGACCGGCAAAACGGCGGTTGTCACAGGCTCTACGCTGGGTATCGGCTACGCCATTGCCAAGGGCCTGGCCGAAACGGGCGCCGACGTGATCGTCAATGGTCGTAAACAAGAGGCCATCGACGCGACGATCGCGCGCATCAAGAAAGAAGTGCCTGAGGCACGATTGCGAGGGGTCGCCACGGATGTCGGCACCACCGAAGGCTGCGAAGCATTGGTCAAGGCAGTCCCTCAGGTCGACATCCTGATCAATAACGTGGGCATCTACGGCCAGCAGGACTTTTTCGACACCCCGGACGAGGTCTGGCAGCGGTTCTTCGACGTCAATGTGATGTCCGGTATTCGCTTGTCTCGCGCCTACGCCGAGGATATGGCCAACCGGGGGTGGGGACGCATCGTGTTCATTTCTTCGGAATCGGGACTGAACATTCCCTCGGACATGATCCACTACGGCTTCACCAAGACCTCCAACCTGTCGATCTCCCGGGGCCTGGCCAAACGTCTGGCAGGCACGGGGGTGACGGTGAATGCCGTTCTACCGGGGCCGACGCTGTCCGAAGGGGTGGCCGACATGCTCAAGGATGAAGTGGAGAAATCCGGAAAAACGCTGGAAGAAAGCGCAGCTGCCTTTGTGAAGGAACATCGCCCGACCTCGATCATCCAGCGTGCTGCGACGATCGAGGAGGTGGCGAACATGGTGGTTTACGTGTCGTCGACACAGGCCTCTGCGACAACCGGCGCAGCCTTGCGCGTGGACGGCGGTGTGGTGGATACCATCGCCTGACAGCGGGCAGTCACCGTCGGTGACCAGGGGACCACACGCGTGATACCCCTGGCCTTTCCCGGCGATATCAAGGTGCCTATTCCTCCTCTTCTTCCTCGTCGTCCACCAGGGTGAACAGGGTTTCAATGCACTCCGCTCGTTAGAACTCGCCATACTCGGCGCGCATACGCCCGTTGCGCTTGACGTGGTAAAGCAGGCCATCGACTTTCTCGACGAAGGAAAGCGCGCTTTCGCCCGCAGAGGGCACAACGGTGCCGACGCCGAGGCTGAGTGTCAGCAGCGGTGACACCTCGGATTTCTCATGGGCAATCTGCTGCTGACGAACCAACTGCATGCACTTTTCCGCTACGCGATGCGCTTTGTCTTGAGCGGTTTCGGGCAACAGCCAGACGAACTCTTCGCCACCGATGCGGGCGATGAAATCGGCCGGGTCGTTGGCCGCCTCCGACAGCGCCTTGGCAACGGTGCGCAGCGCTTCGTCACCCCTGATATGGCCGTAGTGGTCGTTGTACTGCTTGAAGTAATCGATATCCATCATGATCAGTGTCAACGGCTGGCCGGTCTCCTGAGCGCGCGTCCATTCGCGTTCCAATACGGTGTCGAACATCCGCCGGTTGGCAATGCCGGTCAGGCCGTCCTGGTAGGAAAACGCTTCAAGCTGCTTCTGCAGGCGACTGAGGTGCTCTTCGGTTTTCTTGCGTTCGCTGATGTCGAACATGAAACCGATCAAAGCTTCAACCTCACCATCCTTGCGCACGACATGCACCACGTCGCGGATCCACACGTATTCGCCATCCTTGGTCAGAGCCCGATAGTCCGCTTCATGATCGACCCCGGCCTTGGACTGGGAGACGCAAAAGTTGACCACGTAATCCCGGTCATCCGGGTGCATGCGCTCCACCCAGTCATTGATCCCCATCCAACTCCCCTGCTCCCACCCCAGCAGGCTTTCAATCTGCGGCCCGATATAGCTGAAGGTGAGTGTCTGCCAATCGATACGCCATGGGATGGCCTTGGTTGACTCAAGGAGTGTCTTGTACACGTCGCTGTCAGTGCCTGACGGCAGGGATTCATCACTCATGGACGATCACGCTCGCTCAGTGAAAAGGAGTGATGACAGCATGTTGCCATCCTTCAGGGCGCGCAAGTATGGCGTCCCCGGGTTGCGAGCGCCGAATACGGCTTTGGGCTTGCCGCCTGATATCGTAGGAGCGCACTTGCCCGCGGTGGCTGGTCGTGATTCCACTAATCGTTGCTGACGACACTCAATCGCGGGCAAGCGCGCTCCTACAACGTATGTGCAAGTGCGTTTCAGTGCTCCGAGACTCGGTGAGCAAGGCGGCAGTGACGCAGGGGCACTGCCGCGCAGCGGGTCAAGCGATCAGCGAGTAGACCAGTGCCGAAATCGACACGAGACCGACGCCGACGACGAAGACGTTGGACAACGTGCCCGCGTACCGACGCATGGCAGGCACCTTACGCACGGCGTACATGGGCATCAGGAAGAGCAGCGCGGCGATGACCGGGCCGCCCAGGGTTTCGATCATCCCCAGAATGCTCGGGTTGAGGGTGGCTACCAGCCAACAGACCACGAGCATGAAGCCTGCCGTGAGGCGATCCAGCGCACGGGGCGAAGGCTGACGACCCGCCTTGATCACCAGGCCTTTCAGGCCTTCGCTGGCGCCGATGTAGTGGCCCAGGAACGACTTGGTGATCGCCACGAAGGCAATCAGTGGCGCGGCGAAGGCGATGGTCGGGTTACTGAAGTGATTGGCCAGGTAGGACAGGATCGACAGATTCTGCGCCTTGGCTTGCGCCAGTTGGTCGGGTGACAGGGTCAACACGCAACTGAAGACGAAGAACAACACCATGACCACCATCAGCAGATGGGCGCGGGCCAGGATCTGCGCGCTGCGCGTGTCGGCCTGCGCGCCGTACTGACGCTTCTGATCGACCGCAAACGCCGAAATGATCGGAGAATGGTTGAAGGAGAACACCATGACCGGGATCGCCAGCCACAGCGTGTGCACGAAGGCCGAGGGCGCAGGGATGTGGGTGGCCGTGGCGAGGATACCGCCGGTCCAGTGGGGAACGAGGAACAGTGCCAGGAACAACAAGGCGGCGATGAAGGGATAGACCATCAGGCTCATCGCCTTGACGATCATCTGCTCGCCGCATCGCACGACAGTCAGCAGCCCCATGATCAGCAAGAAGGCCAGCAGCGCGCGAGGCGGGGGCTGGATGTGCAATTGATGCTCCAGAAAACTGCCGACGGTGTTGGTCAGCGCCACGCTGTAGATGAGCAGAATCGGAAACACCGCGAAGAAGTACAGCAGGGTGATCAGGGCGCCGGCCTTTTTGCCGAAATGCTGTTCCACCACCTCGGTGATGTCCGCGCCTTCCCGACCGGACAGCACGAAACGGGTCAGGCCACGGTGGGCATAAAACGTCATGGGGAATGCCAGCACCGCCAGGATCAACAACGGCCAGAAGCCACCGATGCCTGCATTGATGGGCAGAAACAGCGTGCCTGCGCCGATGGCGGTCCCGAACAGACCAAGCATCCAGGTGGTGTCCTGGCGCTGCCATTGGGGGGTGCTCGTCGTTACGCACTCGGGCGCGGTGTCGAGGCGTGGCTCGACGCTGTTGGCCTGATCGTTCATCCGGTCGATTTCTCCGTTGCCGGTGATAGCTACAAGGTCAAAAGCGCGTCGAAAAGCTCGGCAGTCAGCGCTCCTGACCGGTTCTCTACAAGGAAAGGGGCGCGATTGTCCGGGATTGGCGTGCAGAATCAAAGGCTTGTCGGAGTAACGGTCATCGTGCTTGCTGGGCGTGGCATGTTCTGGGCAAGCGGCCACCTAATTCACGACGTGGGCTTGGAACGAGGCTGCCCTTTCCAAGCACCTGCGACAATTGATCGCAGATGCGCATCAATCGATGAAAAATCAACGTTTATCGCTGGGCTCTTTTTCCTTGAAAATCTCCGGTTACAAGCGCTTACAAAACACTCTAAAAAACGCTGGAGAACAATATGTCTCACCCAAGCCTATCTGCTAAAGGGACGTCCAAGGCCGGAATGGTCTTTCGGGTCACGTCCGGCAACTTCCTCGAACAGTTCGACTTCTTCCTCTTCGGCTTCTACGCCACACAGATCGCCGCCGCCTTCTTTCCGGCGACCAACGAATTTGCCTCGCTGATGATGACCTTCGCGGTGTTCGGAGCCGGGTTCCTGATGCGCCCGCTCGGCGCGGTGATCCTCGGGGCGTACATCGATGACGTCGGCCGTCGCAAAGGCTTGATCGTCACGCTGGCGATCATGGCCAGTGGCACTTTACTCATCGTGTTGGTGCCGGGGTACTCGACCATCGGCCTCTGGGCACCCGCGCTCGTGTTGCTGGGGCGGTTGCTCCAGGGCTTCTCCGCGGGAGCGGAAATGGGCGGCGTGTCGGTCTACCTGGCCGAAATGGCGACGCCAGGCCGCAAGGGCTTCTTCGCCAGTTGGCAGTCCGCGAGCCAACAAGTCGCCATCGTCGCGGCGGCGGCCCTGGGTTACATGCTCAACCTGTGGCTGGCACCCGCGGCCCTGTCTGAGTGGGGCTGGCGGATTCCGTTCGCCGTCGGGTGCCTGATCATCCCGTTCATCTTTCTTTTGCGCCGCAGTCTGCAGGAAACCGAAGCATTTGAAGCCCGCACCCATCGACCGACGATGAAAGCCGTGTTCGCTACGCTCTACAGCAATGCCGCCATCGTGATCCTGGGCATGCTGATGGTGGCGATGACCACCACTGCGTTCTACATGATCACCGTCTACGCGCCGACGTTCGGCAAATCGGTCTTGCAACTCTCGACCAGTGACGCGCTGATCGTCACCCTGCTGGTGGGCGTTTCCAATTTCTTCTGGCTGCCAATCGGCGGCGCCTTGAGCGACCGCTTCGGCCGCAAACCCTTGCTGATGGCCATGTCGCTGTTGACCTTGCTGACGGCCTATCCAGCCCTCTCGTTTCTCGCGCAAGCCCCCAGCTTCTCGCACATGCTGGAGGTGCTGTTGTGGTTTTCGTTCCTCTACGGCCTGTACAACGGCGCGATGATTCCAGCCCTGACGGAAATCATGCCTGCCGAAGTCCGGGTCGCGGGCTTCTCGCTCGCATACAGCCTGGCGACCGCGGTGTTCGGGGGCTTCACCCCCGCCGTCTCCACTTGGCTCATCCACACCACCGGCGATAAAGCCGCGCCTGCGTACTGGATGATCTTCGCCGCCGCCTGCGCGCTCGCAGCAACGCTGGTGCTCTACCGCCGCCTGGCGACCCGTTCTCCCGTCGCTGCATGACCCCTGTTTGAAATGAAGGAAGTCGTTATGAAACCGTTGATGAAACCCCTCACTGCCTTGCTGATGGCAGGCGTATTCAGTGCCGCAGCGCAGGCAGAAGAATTGACCGTCATGACCTCGGGAGGCTTTACCGCGGCTTACCAGGGGCTGGCGCCGCAATACGCGAAAACCACTGGCGACACCCTCAAGACCGTTCTGGGCCCGTCCATGGGCAAGGCGCAGGAAGCCATCCCGAATCGCCTGGCTCGGGGCGAGCACGCCGACGTAGTGATCATGGTTGGATACGCGCTGGATGAGTTGATCAAGCAAGGCAAGGTCGACCCGGCTTCCCGCGTCGAACTCGCGGATTCGCGGATCGGCATGGCCGTCAAAGCCGGGGCTCAGAAGCCTTCGATCGCAACGGATGCAGAACTCAAACAGGTGCTGCTGTCTGCCAAATCCGTCGCTTATTCCGACAGCGCGAGCGGCGTCTACATCCAGAACCAGTTGTTCAAGAAGCTGGGGGTCGAGGCACAACTGGCGCCCAAGAGCAGCATGATCGAACGCATCCCGGTCGCCTCTGTCGTGGCCAAGGGTGATTACGAAATCGGCTTCCAGCAGGTCGCCGAATTGCTCCCGATTCCGGGTATCACTTTCGTTGGCAAGATTCCGGAAGACGTTCAGTCGGTGACTCGCTACGCGGCGGGCATCCCGAAAAACGCCGAGCATCCGGCCGAGGCGAAAAAGCTGCTGGCTTACCTGGCCTCCCCTGAAGCGCAAGCCACCGTGCGCGCCACCGGCCTGGACTCAGTGCCTCGCTAAACGCTCGGGCAGTTCCCGAATCAAGCGTTCCAGCTCCAGCGCCGCGGGTGTCAGCGTACGCCCGCGGCGTTTCAACAAGCCCATCTGACGCACCACTTCCGGCTCGGTCAGCGCCACACTGGCGAGTATGGGGTGAGGGGGAACGGGCATCGCAATCGACGGCACTGCCGCCACGCCCAGCCCCGCCTCGACCAGCCCCAGCACCGTGGTCACATGCCGTGCTTCGCAGATACTCTCCTTCGCGGCCCTCAGGCCGGGCAACGCGCGGTCCATCACCAGCCGGTTTCCCGACGAACGATCAAGCGTGATGTAGTCGTGCTGGTAGGCCTCGGCCCAAGTGACCGACGTTCGCCCCGCCAAGGGATGATCATTGCGACAGGCGATGACGTAACGCTCTTCCATCAGCAGGTCGAATTCCACCTCGGGCGCGAGATTACCGGTGAAACTCACGCCCAGATCCGCCTCGCCCGATGTCACGGCCGCGCTCACCTCATTTGCAGAGGCGTCGATCAGCTTGAGCTTGATCTTCGGGTACTGCGCATTGAAGCTGCGAATCGCATGGGGCATGAAGTAGTACGCGGCGGAAGGCACGCAAGCGATGGTCAGCGTTCCGGTGCGCAACGCAGCGCCCTCCCCCACACTCAACAGTGCCAGATCGAGATCGTCCAGCAGGCGTTCGACCTGTGGCAGAAAAGCCCGTCCGACGTTGGTCAACGAGACCTTGCGCGTGGTTCTTTCGAACAGCTTGACGCCCAAGGCCGACTCAAGCTTCTCGACGCGTCGGCTCAGCGCGGATTGGGTGATCCCAATCGAATCGGCGGCCCGTCGGAAACTGCCTTGTTCCACGACGCCGCGAAACGCCACGAGGTCGTTCAAATCAAAGTGGATGCTCACCCGCTGCTCGGCTCTTTTGATCGCACATGAGCATCAATGGTAGTGGATCGAGGATGGCGTCGCCAAACCGGTCGCACTGGGGATTGAGCACGCAGGCGGATTCGTAGAAAGGTTCCATCCGTTACAACCGAAATGACTGCTGCATGGCGCGCGAAAGTAACCCCACCGCTTCGTCCTCTCGGCAGCCAGGATGGCGCACGAAAACGATGTCGTAATCGGGAATGGGTGGCAGGCCCTCGAGAATCTGCATGTGCGAAGTCACCTTGGCCCGGTCGATCAGGCTGATCGCCAAACCCGCTTCGACGCAGGCTTTCACCGCCTGATTCGAATGGCTTTCGAGAACGATCCGCGATGATCGACCCGACATTTTCAGCGCGTCGGTCATCGCTTCGCGATAAGGACAATCCACAGCGTGAACTGCCAGGGGTAACGGGTCGGTAAGCGTCAGGGCGGAATGCGTCGGCCCCACCCAGACGGGTGTGGTCGATGTCAGATGCACGCTGTCAGCCTCCAGCGTTCCCTTGGGCTGCGCGACGACAGCCGCTTGCAATTTGCCCCGCCGGACCCTGTCTCGCAATGCGGAACTCGGGCCAGTCTGCAGCTCCAGGACCACGTTCGGCCAAGCGGCGTTGAACGCTGGCAGGATGTCCCGAATGACATGGGCGGCGTATTCGTCCGGGACGCCCAGTGTGATCCGTCCCGCGAGGCGGGTGCCCTGCAGCTCGGCCACGGCCTGGTCATGGGTGCGCAACAGTTCAGTCGTCGAGAGCAGCAGACGTTTGCCGAGTACGGTCAGAGAAACCGACTGATTGTCACGATTGAGCAGCCGTCCTCCTGCGACCGCCTCAAGGCGCTGGATGTGAACGCTGACCGCCGCCGCGCTTTTATGCAGGTGCTCGGCCGCCGCGCTGAATTTCCCGATGCGCACGACCGCATGAAAGGTCCGCAGCAGATCGATGTCGAGGATGGCTGTCATGATTCAATATCCGTAAATAACTTCTGCATGATATTTTGATTTATTAGATTACGCCTGTTTTGTAGCCTGTGGAAATGAACACATTCCCACAAGCACGACACGACGATCTCGCCCCTCCGTCCAAACACCGGCGGCTGCCGCTGCCCCTATTAGAGGCTGGGCTTCTGCTGACTTGGAGCTCCGGGTTCATCGGCGCACGATTTTCCATCGATTACGCCCCGGCCTTACTCGTGGTGTTCTGGCGTTGCATCGTCGTGTGCCTGGTGCTGCTGCCCTTCGTCTACAAAGCGCTGCTGAACACCCCACCGCGGGTGCTGCTGTGCAATGCGGGGATCGGCCTGCTGGCGATGGCCGGGTACCTGACCGGCGTGACGCAGGGGATCCAGCTCGGCGTTCCCGCAGGTCTGGCGGCACTGTGCGCGGACCTGTTACCGCTGGGGATGGCGGTGCTGGCTGCCGTGTTTCTCGGCGAGCGACTGGTGCGTCAGGTTTGGCTGGGCCTGATCATCGGATTGGCCGGCGTGATCTGGGTCACCCAGGGTGCCTTGGCGTTGGGCGATGCGCCGTTGTGGGCCTACGGATTGCCAGTGGCCGGCATGCTGTCGTTGGCGATTGCGACCTTATGGCAGAAAAAAGCGGGCACATCGCTGTCGATGGGTTTGCTGCCTAATCTCTGGTGGCAATGTTTCGTCTCCAGTTTCGCCTTTGCCGCCATTCAGGGCAGTCAGGGCAGCCTGGCCCCCATTCCCACCGCGGGTTTTGCGCTCAGCGTGCTATGGACAGTCGTCCTGGCGACCTTCGGCGGCTACGGACTGTACTGGGTCTGCCTGCGCCGGAGCACGGCGACTCGCGTCGCCAGCGTGCTGTACCTCAGCCCTTCTATCACCTTGCTGTGGGCCTGGGCGATGTTCGATGAAGCGTTGTCCTGGCAAATGGCGTCCGGCATGGCGATAAGCGCGGTGGGCATTTGGCTGGTCGTGCGCGGCGAAGCCCGACCCGCCCAGGCAGCGCCGGCCCCTTCGGCTGCGCCGCCTTCCCCCCCAAGCAGTCAGTTGCAGGTTACGGCTCGCGCCCCGGCAGTGGCCGAAGCGCAGCGAGGGCCGTGAGCGCCTGGGCGCCTGGGCGCCTACGCGGAGGGGCCAACGGGAATCAGGCCCGCTTCCTGGTAGCTCAGGATCAGATCGTCGAACACCTCGACATTCGCTTGTGTGCGCGCAATCAATTGCGCTCCGGCCACGGCCGTGTAGATGGCCCTGGCGCGTCGCGCGCATTGCTGGGGGTCGCCCAAACCGGCTCGCGCCAGCACCTCGGCAAGCCACTTCACGTTCACTTCTGCAAACGCCTGGACCTCCTTGGAAACCTGTTCAGGCAGGTCTTCATGTTCCGCCGCCATGAAGCTGGACAGGCACAGCCTGTTCTCGTCCTTCAGCGTTTTGCGGAAGACCGAAGGGTAGCGCTGCAAACACTGGTAAGGATCCGCTTCATCGGCCCCGATGGCCTCTAGCGCTGCCTGAGTGTCTTGCCAGTAACGCTGCGCCACGGCAGCACCCAATTCGGCCTTGCTGGGGAAGTGGTAGTAGATGCTGGCGTTCTTGATGCCGACCTCATCGGCAATGCTACGGAAATTGATCCCACTGTAGCCGTGTAACTGCGCCGCTGATTTTGCGGCAGCCAAGATGGCTTCTCGGGCGTTTTCGCTCACAGGCCCCCCTCATGCATGACTGGTTGAATTGACGCGAGTCTACGGGAAAATGATTTACCTGCCAATTGACAGGTAGGGTATTGACGCGGGCAATTTAAATGCGCACTCTGCTACCTACCAATTGACAGGCAGGTACCACCCCATGACATCCTCATCACCCTCTCTGGAAGCATCGAACGCTTCTCTGCTCACCATCTACGACTGGTTCGACGGCCCTTACCCGGCACGAGTACGCATCGCCCTGGCGGAAAAAGGGCTGTTATCGAACACTCGGTTCGTCTCGATCAACCTGTGGACGGGCGAGCACAAGACGCCGGAATTTCTTGCGATCAATTACTCCGGCACCCTGCCCGTCCTGGCTTTGGGAGACGGCACGCTGATCGCGGAGTGCACCGCCATTACCCAATACTTGGATGCCTTGGACGGCAACCCCACGCTCACCGGCGCAACCCCCCTGGAAAAAGGGTTGATCCACATGATGACCAAACGCGCCGAGATCGAAGTGTTGGATGCGGTGAGCGTCTATTTCCATCACGCTACACCTGGACTGGGCCCTAAAGTCGAGCTTTACCAGAATGCCGAATGGGGCGAGAAGATGAAGGAAAAAGCCGTCAGGGGCATGCGCTATTTCGACGGCTTGCTGCAGACTCAGGCTTATGTGGCCGGGCCTACTTTCTCGATGGCGGATATCGCGTTGCTGGGCGGGATGATTTTCGCTTCGCTGGTGAAGCTGCCGATCCCTGAGGAATGCCAAGCGTTACGGGCATGGCACGCCAAGGTACGGGAGCGCTCCAGCGTTCAAACTTGGCGGGCGATGGTCTCGCGAGGTGCGCCGGCGGACTGAACCGCGTCACGCCAACCGCACTCTGCTCGGGCGGAGTGCGGCTAACGCTCGATTGATGTCGACGTGATGCAGAAAAGGGAGCCGCTTGCTGGAGGCGGCTTGCGCCGAGACGCACAATCACAGTGAAGGTGGCCACGCGACTCAGGTCTCTGATTCAGCGCACGCGGACATTACCGTTCGGCCTATCGACCAGTCCTTTCAAACATGCCCTTCAACGAGCGACGTTCGTTCGCCAATTCAGCGCAACATGTCTCCTGACGAACCTGGCCTGTCAATAAACAGACTGGGGAATATTTAGCGCACTCACTTGGCACTGGATACTTACACAACATGGCGATATACAACCATTCAAAATCTTGGAAAAACTTATACAAAGCCGCCAATCGAATAGGCTATTTGTACAACTTTTAAATGAAAATCGCCGTTCATCGGCCTTTTCAAAGTTTATAAACGTCATTTCGCTTCCGCTGTTATCGGAAACAGTATCCATCGTGCGTGATGGACGACAAATGAAACCTAAACAGCATGAGGGGTCTATGATGACTACTAGTAACAAGAATCCAGGCAACTTCGCTAACGATCGTCAGAAAGCGTCTGAAGCCGGCCGCAAGAGAGGTCAGGCATCTGGAGGAAATTTCGCCAACGATCGTGAAAAGGCATCTGAAGCAGGGAGAAAAGGCGGACAGCATAGCCACGGCGGTGGCCGATCCTCCTGATGAAAGCTGACGCTTCTCCTGCACTGACCAAACAACGATTTTTTGGAAAGGGCGACGATCACATCAACTACCGGCGTTTGAAAGTGGCCACGGAAGTTATCAACGGCTCACTGAGCAGTCATTATGATGCGACGGAAAAATCACTGCTCAGTGCGCCAGGGATGCCCAATTCCTGAACGAGAAAGTCATGTGCGAGAGAAGCATGCGTCTCAACAACAGGTACAAGGCCGTTATTACACGACGATCATAGCGCGCGACTGCCAGATAGACGGCCGTGTGAGTGATCGCACTTCGGCTCACAGCGAATTGATGACGGTGCATGGGTTTATCAGCCTACGCGTTGGGTCACGGTCAAAAGTGCAACTCAATCATTCTTTGTTGAGGTAAATGAAAATGACACAAGATAAAAAAAGCAGCATGTCGGACAGTGAGTCGAGCAGTAAAGGCGGCCAGACCCCTGGCGGCAACTTCAAAAACGACCCTGAACGCGCCTCGGAGGCGGGCAGCAAAGGGGATCAGAACAGCGGGGGCAATTTCGCCAATGATCGCGAGAAAGCGTCCGAAGCCGGTCGCAAGGGCGGACAGCACAGCCAAGGCGGCGGGCGCAGTAACTCCTGATTCATGCGCAGGAGAGCCATACTCTCTTGCACGCTGAATTGACGAGATGCCGCGACGACGCCAGACGCACCTGGAGGTCCGTTGCGGCATTTTTTGAGTGCTGTTCGATGTCCGATCCACCCGTCATATCATCCGACCCAATCAATACGCCATCGTCATTCAGGCCCTGACCTTGCCGTCCTGACTTGTCGTCGTGAACAGGAGGCACGCATGACTGTTCATATCATCAACTTCACCGGCCCTATCAATTCGTCCACATGCGGCCAAGTGATTGAAAAAGCATCGCTGGCCATTGAACGCAATGCATCTTCTCTGGTGCTGAACATTGCCACCATGGGAGGAGAATGCAGCTATGGATTCACTTTCTACAACTTTCTGCTTTCATTGCCTATCCCCGTGCACACCCACAACCTGAGGACCGTGGAATCGATGGGCAATATCATGTTCCTTGGCGGCAAGCGACGCACAGCCTGTCTGCACAGCAAGTTTCTATTCCATCCTTTCCATTGGCATTTGAACGGTTCGATCGACCATTCCCGAATGTCAGAATATGCAATGAGTCTGGACTATGACCTGATGCTCTATGCGCGGATTGTGGCTGAGCGAACGTCCGGAGGGCAGGAATCGCTTGAAACCGAAACTTACCTGAAGGCATCGCCCCGCATACTCGACCCGCACCAGGCATTGCGCAGCGGGATGATACAGGGTATCGAACTGCCCCAGATAAACGGCGCCTGCGTGAGCTACGGAATTCACAGTTAATTCGGAGCGTGCGGAAAGTGCTGTTAAATGAAACCACAGCACGACAATTGAACTACCCTCCATTTGGCAACTTCCGATCAATGTGATCCATTCGGCTGACGCTTGCCGACACATTCGCGCTGGATAAAACTGACCATCTACTCAATTCCTTCGGAAATGGAGACCGAAAAGTTGAACACGAGGTCACGACGTCAACAGGAAAGTTTACGGCACGCCCGCGACTGGCATTTGAGCATGGCTTTGCGAGCGAAGCTGGAAGGTAAAACAAGCGAAGCCGACTTTCATATGCGCTATTACCACTTGCTGGGGCCTGCGGTTGAGATGGAAGACGAGTCGTCTGATTCCTCCGCCCAATTCCCCCCAGGGACGCCCCACGACGACCACACTCAGTGGTAAAACATCACGTTAACGAAACAGGGCCGGGGTGGCGTCGACTGCCACGGCCTGCACGGGCGGGCGACGCCCACCCCCCCTCTGCGCCGAGAGCAAACCCTGGCTGACGGCCGCAGAGCCTCGGTCGGAACGGCACCCGCGCTGCCCCATCGACCATGCCCGCTCACCACAAGGGCGGGTGTTATCCCTCGTCGTCGAGGACGTCGAACAGAGCCTGTCTTTTCTCGGTAACCGGGCTGCTCATACCTCGGGTGAACCCGGCACAACCGACTCGGTCATAGCTTTCGTGCCAGTACTGCACGGGTTGAAAGGCTCATGGGTCGGGATTCGAAGGCGAGGTCGCGCGAGACTTGCCCTACAGCTCCCAGCATGACGCCACCCACTCGGTGCGAATGATTCGCTGCCGGTCAGCGGCTTAATCCCATCAATGTTTTGAGTGAACATGAGCATGTCGAAAGAAAAAGCCCGAGTCGATAACGCCGCCACCGGCGACATCAGCCATTCGGGGAAAAACATCTTTTTCGCAGCGGTCGAAACCACCCGCATGCCCATGATCGTGACCGATCCGAACAGGGACGATAACCCGATCATCTTTGCCAACCGGGCGTTTCTGGAGATGACGGGGTATGAACAAGACGAGATCCTCGGCCATAACTGTCGCTTCCTGCAGGGGCCGGACACGGACCGGTCGGTGGTCGCCGAGATCCGCCGGAGCATTGAAGAACGCGTCGACGTGTCGACCGAAATTCTGAATTATCGCAAAGACGGCTCGTCTTTCTGGAACGCGCTCTTCATCTCGCCGATCCTGAATGACGACGGCGAACTGATCTATTTCTTTGCCTCCCAGCTGGATGTCAGCCGTCGACGCGATGCCGAGGACGCACTCAGGCAAGCTCAGAAAATGGAAGCGCTGGGGCAACTGACCGGAGGCATCGCCCATGATTTCAACAACCTGTTGCAGGTGATGGGCGGCTATATCAACCTGATCGGCACGGGCCTGGACAAGCCGGTGGTCGATCGCGACCGGCTGCAGCGAAGCGTTCACCACGCCAAATCCGCCGTGGATCGCGCCAGCACCCTGACCAAGCAACTGCTGGCCTTCTCGCGCAAGCAAAAGCTGCAGGGCCGGGTGCTCAACCTTAATGTGCTGGTGCATGAATCCTATTCGTTGGCCGAGCGCACGTTCGGCCCCGACATCACGATTCGCACTGACCTGGAACCCAGTCTCAACAACTGCCGTATCGATCCCACGCAGGCGGAAGTTGCCCTGCTCAATGTATTCATCAACGCACGAGACGCCCTGATCGGTCGGCCCAACCCGACCATTTCGATCGAGACGCGAAATGTGGTGGTGAATGACTACGCCACCGTGTCCTACGACGGGTTGCTGCCTGGCCGTTACGTCAGCATCGCCATTACCGACAACGGGATCGGCATGCCCGCCAGCATCAAAGACCGCGTCATGGACCCGTTTTTCACCACCAAGGAAGAAGGCAAGGGATCTGGCCTAGGCCTGTCGATGGTGTACGGTTTCGCCAAGCAGTCAGGTGGCGCCGTGCGCATTTACACCGAAGAAGGCGTAGGCACCACGCTTCGGCTGTACTTCCCGGTCGACGACGCGGGTGTCACTCAGATCGACAAGCCGCGTGTGCCAGCCAGCCGTGCGGGTAGCGAACGGATCCTGATCGTCGAGGATCGGCCGGACGTCGCGGAACTGGCAAAAATGGTCCTGGAGGATTATGGCTATGTGGCGGACATCGTGCTCAATGGCCGGGAAGCGTTGAAGAAGTTCGAAAGCGGCGAACGGTACGACTTGCTGTTTACCGACCTGATCATGCCGGGCGGCATGAATGGCGTGATGCTCGCTCGCGAAGTGCGCCGGCGGCATCCGAAAATCCGCGTGCTGCTCACCACTGGCTACGCCGAAAACTCCATCGAGCGCACAGACATGGGTGGCTCCGAGTTCGACGTGATTTCCAAGCCGTGCATGCCTGAAGACCTGGCGCGCAAAGTCAGGCAAGTGCTGGACGGACCGAGCGGCATCGCCTGAAACCTGGGCCAGCCGCCTGCAATCCTGCACTTGCGGGACACTCGGTTGAGTGGTCCCGCCGGGAAGGTGACGGTCAATTGACCAGTTGTCGCAACCCACTGTTTTAAAAATGGAATCTTTTCATTTCAGCAGCATCTTTGATGTGGACGTTCACCACACAAGGAGCTGGTTTATGGCGCAGGAACATCATTACCGAATCGATTATTTGCTCGACGGCGCTTACAAGACCTTCTTCATCCGCACGTCAAAAATGGACAACGCCGAAGCTTGGCACTGGGCGGCGGTGGATGCTGGGTTCGGCCAGATCCCCAAGTACCGCAGTGATCCGGTCGAACGGTTCACCAAGCCCAAGGCGGAGCGGTGCGGCATCTCAAACGTCGAATGGTCCAAGGCGTGACCGGGCCGGCGAGGCAGAAAGACAGCGAGTGCGGCAAGACTTTCTGCGCAACGAGGAAGATCGCCCCGCCCTGCGTGAGGCCCTTGACGCCTCAATGGCAAGCGCCGTTGAAACGGCCGACCTAACCTATCGTATAAATTGACCGGTTCGCGGGACTCGGCGACCTTTCAAGCCACGCTCTCGTGTCTTCACGAGAACTCAATGCGACCTTGAATTCAGAGGAAACCGGTCATGCAAGTCACCGACAATACAATCTTCATCACAGGCGGCGGGTCTGGTATCGGCCGCGGTTTGGCCGAGGCGTTCCACAAGCTGGGCAACAAGGTCATCATCGCCGGCCGTCGCAAAGCAGTCCTCGAGGAGGTCGTGGCAGCCAACCCTGGCATCGAGTCGATTGAACTGGACATCAATGACCCGGTGAGCATCCAGAATGTCGCCAAGACGCTGATCGCGCGTTATCCGGCGCTCAACGTGCTGATCAACAACGCAGGGATCATGCCCTTCGACGACGCGGCCGGTGAAATCGATGAAGCGACCATGATTAGCACGGTCACCACCAACCTGTACGGCCCGATTCGAATGACCTCAGCCTTGATCGACCATCTGAAGGCCCAGCCTCGTTCGGTGATCATCAATAACACGTCAGTACTGGCCTATGTCCCGCTCGCGGGCAATGCGGTCTACTCAGCCACCAAGGCGGCATTGCATTCCTACAGCCTGTCCCAGCGCTTCATGCTGCGCGACACCTCGGTGACGGTTCAGGAAATCGCGCCACCGTGGGTCAATACCGACCTGATCCACAAGGGCGACGATCCGCGCGCCATGCCGCTCGATGCCTTCATCGAGGAAACGATGGCAGGCCTGGCCACCGATGCGCACGAGGTGGTCGTGGAGGCCATTCGTCCACTCAGGGACAATCCGGGGTCCAAGGAACACGCCCTTATCCACGGTTTCAACCAGTCAGTGGTCGACAATCCCATCCCTGTCGGCTGATCCCTCTGCGTGATACCGAACGCCAGGCACATTGCCTGGCGTTCGCATTCATGCCCCGAGTCGATTCGCGCTGTTGTCGGCTCAGACTGGGTGGGCCGCCCGGTATCAAACGGCCTGGTGTTTCGGGGCCGCCAACACCATCTCATCGCACTTGGCCGCCAAGTAGCTGCGCAGCTTGTGAATGGCCGGCGTCAGAAAGTGACGGTGGGCACAGACCATCTGCAACGGCGCCGGCTGGCCGACTCCGGCCGGAAAAAGCTCCACGAGGTTTCCGGCCCTGAGATCGGCGGTGACATCGATCCTCGATTTGTAGACGATCCCGGCCCCTGCCACGCCCCAGCGGCGGACGATATCCGCGTCATCGCTGATGCGGTCGCCGGTGACCGCCACGGTCTTGATGCCTTCGGGCGTGTGGAAGGTCCAACGTTCGTATGTCTGTTCGCTCATCACGAAGCGGAGGCAATTGTGGTTGGCCAGGTCCTCCAGCACTTCGGGCATGCCGTGCCGGGCGATGTAATCGGGCGACGCACATACGGTGCGGGTGTTCAGCGGCGCCAGGGGCAGGGAAATCAGACTCGAATCGGCCAGTTGGCCGTAACGAATGCTGACGTCGATCTGGTCCGTGAAAAAGTCGGCCATCTGGTCGCTGATCCGCAACTGCAACTGGACCCCGGGATGAAGCTGCTGAAACTCGTTCAGCCAGGGCAACAGGACATTGCGGCCAAGGTCCGAGGGCATGGATAAGCGGATCGGCCCTGCCAGGTCGTGCCGTCCCTCATCCAACACCGTTTCGCCGTTCGTCAGTGCATTCAACGCCGCTTCAGCGTGTGGAAGGTAGCGTTCGCCATCGTCCGAAACGCGCAGTCGCCGCGTCGAACGGACGAACAGTCGAACGCCCAGACTCCCTTCCAGTCGTTGTATGGCTGCGCTGGCGAATGCCGGCGATGTGTCCAGAAACCGGGCGGCCGCTGAAAAGCTGCCCAACTTGACGGTGGTGACGAAAACCTGAAGGTCATCCAGGCGCACGATTTTCTTCATGACAGCGAAAGAGGTTCGAGGTGAGGACTGATTTCGAGGGTATCCCATGCTGCCGAGGATTGCCTTGCCTTTTTCATAGCGCATCGCAGGTGCACTGAGGCGTTCTTCATCGACCACGAAACGTGGCTTGTGCAATCACTCGCCAGCCGTTGATGGGGTTTCGCTGCAACCTATCCTGTGGGCCTCAATCCGTGATTCTGCACCCCACAATGAGCACAGTGACCTGCGATGACCTGCCCTCGGACCCTTTACCAGAAACACATCGATAGCCACACCGTCTGCACACTGGACGATCAGGGGCATGTGTTGCTCTATATCGATCGCCAAGTGGCCAACGAATACACCAGCCCCCAGGCGTTCAGCGGCCTGCGGGAAGCCGGTCGAAGCGTGTGGCGCCCCGCTTCGACCCTTGCCGTGGTCGACCACGTCAACCCGACCGCACCTGACCGCGTTGCCGAGATGCCCGATGCCGGCGGCGCGCTGCAGGTGTCCTATTTCGAAGAGAATTGCCGTGACTTCGGGATCGAGCTGTTCGACGTGTTGGACAAGCGCCAAGGCATCGAGCATGTGGTCGCCCCTGAACAAGGTTTCATTCTTCCCGGCATGGTGGTCGCGGCCGGCGACAGCCACACCACGACCTATGGCGCCTTGGGCGCGTTTGGCTTCGGCATCGGGACGTCCGAAATCGAACACCTGCTCGCCACGCAGACGCTGGTCTACAAGCGCCTTAAGACGCTGCGCGTGACGGTGACAGGCAAGTTGGGTGATGGGGTGACGTCGAAGGACGTCATCATGGCGCTGATTGAAAGGATTGGCGCATCCGGGGCGACCGGGTACGCCATGGAGTTCGCCGGTCCGGTCATCGATGCCCTGAGCGTCGAGGCACGGATGACCCTGTGCAACATGGCGGTGGAAGCCGGCGCGCGAGGTGCGTTCATGGCACCTGATGAAAAGGTCTTTGCCTACCTCAAGTCCCGCCCACGGGCTCCCCAAGGGGCCGTCTGGGAAGCCGCCGAAACGAAATGGCGGGAATTGTTCACTGATGAGGAGGCGGTGTTCGACCGCGAAGTGCAGATCGACGTCAGTGCCCTGACGCCCATGGTGACCTGGGGCACGAGCCCGGATCAGGCTGCGCCGGTGGGCGGTACCGTCCCCGATCCGGCCTCGGTCGAAGACCCGATACTGCGTCAGGGCATGCAGCGCGCGCTGACCTACATGGGCCTGACAGCCGGGCAGCCCTTGAGCGAAGTGGAGATCAGCCATGCGTTCATCGGTTCATGCACCAATGCACGCATCGAGGACCTACGGGATGTCGCCCGCGTCGTGAGGGGCCGTAAAGTCGCGCCGACGGTGCGCGCGATGATCGTTCCGGGGTCGACCCTCGTCCGCACTCAGGCGGAAGAAGAAGGACTGGCACGCATCTTCATTGACGCAGGGTTCGAATGGCGCCAGTCGGGATGTTCGATGTGCCTGGCGATGAACGACGACGTGCTTGCTCCAGGCGATCGCTGCGCATCGAGTACCAACCGGAATTTCGAAGGCCGCCAGGGCGCGGGCGCACGCACGCATCTGATGAGCCCTGCCATGGTCGCGGCCGCCGCCATCCGCGGTCGCTTGACCGACGTCCGTCTGCTCGCCGAGGAGGCCTGAATATGCAACCGTTTGACACCGTCACTGGCGCCGCTGCCCCGCTGCTCGCCGCGAACATCGACACCGACGTGATCATGCCCAAGCAGTTTTTGAAAGGCATTGATCGCAGCGGCCTGGACAACGGGGTGTTCTTTGACATGCGGTTCTTGAAATCGGGTGCGCCAAACCCCGATTTCGTGCTCAACCAGCCGCAATGGCACGACGCCCGTTTCCTGGTAACCGGGCCGAACTTCGGCTGCGGCTCCAGCCGGGAGCATGCCGTATGGGGCTTGAAGCAATTGGGCATCCGTGCGCTCATCGGCACGCACTTCGCCGGCATCTTCTTCGACAACTGCCAGCGCAATGGCGTGCTGGCCATCGAGCTGCCAGAACGCGAGTGGCGCCAGCTCGCTCGTACCGTCAGCGAACAAAACCCGGCCATCAGCGTCGACCTGCCCCGTCAGCAGATACGACTAGGCGACGGCTCGCAGATCGACTTCACCATTGACGCCTTGCGCAAGCAGTCACTGATGCAAGGCCTGGATGCGATTGGAAGCACGCTGCAACGCGCGGCGCAGATTCGGGAATTCGAGGCGTCCTATCATGCCGCGCATCCATGGTTGAGGTAAGGTCGAAGGCGGTTCGCTCTGAATCAGCCTGAAAAAAAGCCCGCGAACGAGGCGGGCTAAAGGAGATGAATCAAGGTCGAGACGCGCGCGCCGGGGTCAGCTCAACGCCCGGAGACCGCTCATCCGCGCGACGCTATCTAGTGGATATCCAACGCTCGTGGATTGATCTTGTGCAGCAGGCCTGCGCGAAACTGCTGAATGAATAACGCTGTTTTCATCCCTTTTCCCAACACCGCCGCTTCAGCTTCGAAACGCTGTACGTACTGGCTCAGCGTTTCCACAGGCGCAAGCGCTCCGCGCGGTGTCTGATGACTCGATGATCGGCTCATGTCTGTCTCCTGTTTCGGGTTCGATGAAGAGGCTTCCAGAAAGGAAGCCTCCAGGTCGCCTGTCACTCGGGTGTGCCCTGCGCCAAGCCCGAACCCAAGTCTGCACCGGTCACCGGGTCGACCGTCAGATCGGACTGTGTACGCTCTTTCATCATGGTCAGGGTGACCGAATCCTGCTCGTTGAGGGTCACCGACGCAGTCCCGTCGCCGCCATCCACCGCAGGCGTCGGGTTCTCCACGTACTCGAACTCTTCGTCGCTGTTCCACGGGCCACGAACGTTCGGCTCGCCGCTGGACATGCTGAAGTAGGTGCGGCTGAATTCCGGCATGCCCGGCAATTTGCCCTGCGGGAAGTTAGGCTGGATCGAATGCAGGGCTTTTTCGAAGGAAATCTGATGCGCGATCTCTCGGGTCATCAGGAAGCCCAAAGCGTCTTTCACCCCAGGGTCCGTGGTCACGTTCATCAGGCGCTCATAGACGATCTTGGCCCGCGCCTCGGCAGCGATGTTCGAGCGAAAGTCCGCCGTGGGCTCGCCGATCGTGTCGATGTACGCTGCCGTCCAGGGCACCCCGGCAGAATTAACCAGCGGTGCACCGCCGCCATACAGCAGGCTGGTGATGTGCGAATCGTTCCCTGCACCATTGATGTCCCTGTAAAGCTCGCCCTCCTCCTGAACGCCCTCGGCCACCTTGCCCTTCGCCCCTTTGTTGAGCATGACGATGATCGAACCGATGATCTCGAGGTGGCTCAATTCTTCGGTGGCGACATCCAGAAGCAGGTCCTTGCGCCCTGAATCTTCCTCGCTCAATGCCTGGGTGAAATAACGCGTAGCGGCAGCAAGTTCGCCTTGGGCACCCCCAAACTGCTCCAGTAGCAAATTGGCCAACCCCGGATTCGGTTCAGCGACTCGAACGGTATATTGCAGACGTTTATTGTGCAGAAACATAGTGTGACTCCCACTTCTGGCTATTTTTAGGCAACAGCAAGCCAAAACCTGCCATTACTCACGGTTTGCTTCGTTGGTAAGTTGCTGTTTACGCCAATACTTCACTGCAAGTTAGCGACTGGACCAAACTTTCCAGACAAATCCAATTGAATAGGCCTACTGAGCCAGCCATCATTCAAATGAATAAGCATCATTACGTTGGTCAGCGACCCTTGTTACAGACGATCATTTAAATCCTGAACGGCGGCAAAAAAGGGATGTTCGAACAGGCGGCAACTTATTTCTTGGCCAAGGTCGCGGCCTGGTTGCCCCCTTGCTCAGCGATTGCACTCAGCTTTTCGTCCGCGGACTTTTCCTCGGTCAGCGTTTGCGCCAGAAGGTCAGCGGCATCGGTCATTCCCAAGTGCTTGGCCATCGCGATCAGCGTGCCGTAGGCAGCGATCTCGTAGTGCTCTACCTTCTGGCAGGCCCCGATCAACGCGGCGTCCAGCACTTCGCCCTTCTCGATTTCATCGAGCAGCTCCTTGCTCTCTTCCACCAGCCCTTCCATGGCCACGCATTTCATCCGTTTGAGCTTCAACCCTGCTTGCTCCACCAATTGGTCGATGCGCTCGATCTGCCCCTGGGTTTCCTCCAGGTGAGCCGAGAATGCCTCGGCGAGTTTCGGATTGGTCGCAGCACGGGCCAGCCTTGGCAACGCCTTGGTAATTTGTTTTTCCGCACTGTAGACATCGGAAAGTTCATGAATGAAAAGATCATCTACCGTTTTTCTGGCCATGTTTCTAATCCTCGCCTCGTGGCGTCCGGTTGATAAAAGCAGCGGGTAATGCGCGTTGCTATGTACTCGACCGAGTGCAAACGGCGACGGTTCTTCCCGATCTGCAAGCCGCCCGACAGGTGGTAGCGCTCCGCGTTTTAAATGACCAACTGGCCAATATCATTGAACGTTTCTCAAGGCGCTATTTCGTATAGGTTGGGCGCTAATGCCCAATTGAAAATAATGAGGAAATGGATATGGCCAAGTTCGTTAACGTATGTGCACTGAGTCTGCTTGTGGGGTTGAGCGCGCAAGGCGCTTTTGCAGCACAGGACAACGACGACTTTGTGGAAGATGCCTCGGCGAAAGGCGTTGCCGAAGTCGAAGCCGGTAAGCTCGCCCAGGAAAAAGGAACGGCCGCTGACGTAAAAAGCTTCGCC
Organism: Pseudomonas sp. GD03842; assembly: GCF_029841165.1. NCBI lineage: Bacteria > Pseudomonadati > Pseudomonadota > Gammaproteobacteria > Pseudomonadales > Pseudomonadaceae > Pseudomonas > Pseudomonas sp. GD03842. The sequence goes on from NZ_JAOCEA010000012.1 coordinate 110,994, forward strand.
GACATGATGGTCAAAGACCATACCGCCGCCAACGCCAAACTCAAATCCATCGCAGACGCCAAGAAATTGGAGGTCTCCGACAGCGCTGAACTGCTGGACAAGGCTAAATCCATGATCCTTGAACTGCGCAGCGCCAAATCCTTCGACCAGGCCTACGCCAACAATCAGGTGAAGGCGCACGAAGCCACGATTGAACTGTTCGAGAAGGAAGCCACCGACGGCAAGGACGCGGAGCTCAGGGCGTTTGCCCAGGAAACCTTGCCCAAACTGAAAGCGCATCTGGAGCAGGCCAAAGCCTTGGCCAAAGCCCATGGTGGTGACGCCGCCAATTGATGTATGGGCTGGCGGCTGCTAGAAACTCGGGCCGCCCGGCCGCCGATACCACCCGTCGCCATGGCGACGGGTTTTGCGGGCCAACCATCGGTGCCCGCACGGGTATCGTGAACCGCCGGAGGTCACTTATCCGACGCAGCGCAATTAGGTTGAATTTATCCCGCTCGGCCCGCCTCTCACCTGCATAACCAAGAATATGTAGGCTGCCCATGACCTCTCTGCGAAACCTTACCGACCGCCTGACTCCCGACCAGTCCCTCGTCACCGACGCCGCCTCGTTGTATCGAGCTTTATTGCATGCGCCCGATCAAGTCGATCGCGATCAACTTCGCAGCTTTCTCATTGAACGTCTGAAGCAGGCCAGCACGGTGCAGGTCGATCTTCCAGAAAATCTGAACGATCTTGCCGACTGGATCGAGCGCAACGCGAGCACGGTTGCGGGAGCCTATCGGGCGTATCTGGAACAGCGCCGCGCCGGGGCCGGAAGGCGTTTCTTCAGCAACAAGGCCCATGCGCTGAACTTTTTGCAGCAGGTCTCTCCGACCAAGCTGGTTGACGGCGCCTGGCTATACGGAGCGCTGAACCACGTGGGTGACTGGCGCTACCACCATCTTATTCGCACGTATCTGGAGGAATTGGGCGACGGTGATCCCACGCTCAACCACGTGGTGCTCTACCAACAGTTGCTGGCGGATCACGACTGCGCGCCCACCGAACAGCTTGAAGACGCGCTGTACGTGCAAGGTGCGATTCAGTTGACGCTCGGCTGCATGGGCGACGAATTTCTTCCCGAGCTGCTCGGCTACAACCTGGGTTACGAACAGCTCCCGCTGCATCTGCTTATCACCGCGTTCGAACTCAACGAACTGCGCATCGATCCCTATTACTTCACGCTCCATGTGACCGTAGACAACGCCAGTAGCGGGCATGCGCACAAGGCGGTCGAGACCGTGCTGAACCTCATGCCGAAGGACGCCTCCCGCGCTGAGTTCATCGAACGCGTCAAGGCTGGCTACCAGCTGAACGAATTGGGCAAAGGCACTCAGGCGGTGATTGCGGATTTCGATCTGGAAAAAGCCGTTGTCGCCATGCTCGAGCGCAAACGTACGTTCGGCCAATACATGCACTCCGACTACTGCCGCCTCGAAGGTCTGACCGTCAACGAGTGGCTCAGCGAACCGGGCCGCAGCAAGGACTTCCTGACCGCGCTAGAAAATCGGGGTTGGATCAAGCGCAATCACCCTCCTGAAGAAAGCCGGTTCTGGCAGCTCATCGCCGGCCCCAAGGCGGTCATGTTCGGCGTGTTCAGCGGCTACGAAATGCAGCTGCTCGGGGACTGGATCGCGGGTGACTGGCAATCGGAAGAAACGCACGACCCTTTCCGGGCGCATTTTCGCAGGCGCACCGCAGCCACGACTGTGCCCACGGACAGCAATGGACCCGTCCCGGGCGAGCACCTCATTTCGCTGTTGTCGCCTGCGCTGCATGCCACGCCTGAAGGCCTGAAGGCCACCCGACTCTTTTCCCGTCAACTCGTAAAAGGATTTTAAGTCCGATGAGCCAAGCCACTCTTCCTTCTCAGCCGATTGAAACGGTCAACCCTGACGATCGGACCCATGACCTGGCTCTCGTGCAGCTGGGCAGGCGCCTTCAGGCGGATCAGTATCAGTTCACCACCGTCACGCCCCTCACTCACCAGCGCAACAATGCGCGCGAGCGAAACCATCAGGCCCAGAGCTTGCGAGATATCTTTGGCTGGAATCGGCCCTTCGCCAGCGACCTGCTTCCCGAAGCCGAACTTCAGGCGCTGCTTTCCCACGCCATCATCCGCGCCCATGCCGGGCTGTGGATCAGCGAAGTGCGGTGGTCCAGCCTGCATGACCATCTGTTCGTGCATTCCGCGTTTCCCACTGTGTCAAACGACTCGGTGTTCTTCGGTCCTGATACGTATCGGTTTGCTCAAGCCATTGAAGAACATCTGCGCACCTCGACCCATCCGATTCGGACGGCCGTCGACATCGGTTGTGGCAGTGGCGCGGGGGCCATCCTGATTGCCAAGGCGCGACATGATGCGCAGGTCCTGGCACTCGATATCAATCCCACTGCCCTGCGATTCACCGCCGTCAACGCCGCGCTGGCCGAAGTGGATAACGTGTCGGCATGGCACAGCGACCTGCTTGCCAGTGCCTCTGGCGAGTTCGACCTGATCGTCGCCAACCCGCCTTACATGCAAGACACCCAGAAGCGCGCCTATCGCCACGGCGGTGAGCGGCTGGGTTCGGAACTGTCGGTGCGAATCGTCGAGCAGGCCATCGGACGTCTCACAGTGGGCGGGAGCCTGGTGCTCTATACCGGTTCGCCGTGGGTCGAAGGCGTCGACCTGTTCCTCGAACACGCGCGGCTACTGGTAGACAAGCCTGGATTGAGTTGGTCCTACCGCGAAATGGACCCCGACGTATTCGGCGAGGAACTGGATACCGAAACCTATGTCAGCGCCGAGCGCATCGCCGCTGTGGTGCTTACGGTCACTCGAACCTCATGACCAATATCATCACCCAGCGCTCTGATATCGATGCTCAGAACGCTGCCGATGCGATCATGTTCGGGTCGCTCAAGGACCGACTGGATTTCTATCGCAAGGAAATCCAGTACGAAACGACCATGCTGTCGAACCGGACCAACGCCTACTTGGGTGCCCAGTCGTTTCTGGTGATCGCGTACGCGTCTTCCATGGCCAACGTCAACCCGGACTGGGGTAGCCTGTTTTCCCTGGTCGTTTCGGTGCTGCTCTCCGTGCTGGGGCTGATCACCTCGCTGCACGCCTGGTCGGGCATCAAGGCCGCTTATGAAATCATCGATCACTGGTACCTGAAACAAAGCCACCTGTTGCAGAGCCAGCCGCGAATGGGCGACGTGTACGACGATTCTCCGCTGTTCGCCAAGCGGGAATCCAATCAGCGCGGGTACCGCGACGCACTTAAGTTTTCCATGCGTTCGCCGTGGATCTTTTCAACCCTGTGGATCATCCTCGGGGGCTTTTCGGCGCTCATTCACCTGGTGCCGTTCAAACACTGAAGCCGCCGAGTGGGGAGCATCAAGCGCCGAATGCGGGAACTGGCGCTTCAGGCGGTCTCGCCTGCAAGCACACGTCGATGAAACACCGGTAAATGCTCCAGTGCGTGGAGCGCAGCATCCTGCTGCATGGCGGTGCGGTCGCCGAAGAACCGGTGCCGTCGGGTGAATACGCTCAACTGTCCATCGTTCATGAAGGCCCACGCGAAACACACTGTCCCTGCCGGAATGCCGTCCATATCCTCGTTACCACACAAGCCCGTGGTGGCAATCGCAACCTTGGCCGGACTGTCCCGGAGCGCGCCGATGGCCATTTCTCTGGCAACCTCGACGCTGGTCAGATTGAAGGTCTTGATCGTCGTTGAACGTACCCCGAGCAATCGCTGCTTTGCCTCCGGGGAATACACCACGTACCCGCATTCGACCAATGCGCCGCTTCCCGGAATCTCGGCGAGCAGTGCGACGATACGGCCGGCCGTGCAGGACTCGGCCGTAGTCACGACCAATGCGTGCTCGTTCAAATACTTCACCGTCTCTTCAACAATCATCGGGCACCTCATCCCATAGGTTTCGTGATTGTGGGTATGACAGAACCGGATCGCGTTCCTCTCGGATTTCATCGCCCATGCAGCATGAAAGGCGCGTTGCCCACCGCTTGTCCCCGCTGCGGACAATGCCCTGAACTAACGTCTGCCGCAGGGGCTCCGCTGTGTACACCCCCTGAAGCAGCGGAGATATTTCATGCGAGCACTCACTTATCACGGCGCCCACAACGTCAAGGTGGATACGGTTCCCGACCCGGTGATCGAACAGCCTGACGACATCGTTCTGCGGGTCACTGCGACGGCCATCTGTGGCTCGGACTTGCACCTTTACCGCGGCAAGATCCCAACCGTGGAACACGGTGACATCTTCGGGCATGAGTTCATGGGCATCGTCGAAGAAACCGGCTCGGCAGTGACGGCCGTGCAGCCGGGGGATCGCGTTGTGATTCCTTTCGTGATCGCCTGTGGACAGTGTTTCTTCTGCCAACAGGATCTCTTCGCCGCGTGCGAGACGACCAATACCGGGCGTGGCGCCATTCTCAATAAGAAGGCCATTCCGCCAGGGGCCGCGCTGTTCGGTTTCAGCCATCTGTACGGCGGCGTGCCGGGCGGACAGGCCGAATACGTCAGGGTGCCGAAGGCCAACACAGGCCCGTTCAAAGTGCCAGGCACGCTCGCCGATGAGAAGGTGCTCTTCCTCTCTGACATCCTGCCCACTGCCTATCAGGCAGTCACCAATACCGGTATCGGGCAAGGGTCGAGTATCGCCATCTATGGCGCAGGCCCGGTCGGTCTACTGTGCGCGGCGGTGGCGCGGATGCTGGGCGCCGAGCGTGTCTTCATGGTCGATCACCATCCCTACCGCCTCGCCTACGCACAAGCGACCTACGGCGTGATACCGATCAACTTCGATGAGGATGATGATCCAGCCGACTCCATCATCCGGCAGACGCCGGGGATGCGCGGGGTCGACGGCGTGGTGGACGCGGTAGGTTTCGAAGCCAAGGGCAGCACCACCGAAACCGTGCTCGCCACGTTGAAACTGGAGGGCAGCAGCGGCAAGGCGCTGCGTCAGTGCATCGCCGCCGTCCGGCGTGGGGGCACGGTGAGCGTGCCAGGGGTGTATGCCGGCTTCATCCATGGCTTCATGTTTGGCGATGCCTTCGACAAAGGGTTGACGTTCAAGATGGGCCAGACCCACGTGCAGCGCTTTCTTCCTGAACTGCTCGAGCACATTGAAGCCGGCCGCCTTGCCCCGGAGGCGATCATCACGCATCGAATGTCGCTGGAGCAGGCGGCCGAAGGCTACAAGATCTTCGACAAAAAACAGGAGGATTGCCGAAAGGTCATTCTGACACCCGGCACCAGTGCGATCCCGCTCACGGAACCTGACGATTCAGTGAGCGTGCCCGCGTAACGACCCTCACCCCTGCAGGCCGTTCAGGGCGCGCTGCGCAGCGCTGAACCGGCCTTGCACTGCGGCAACAATGAGAGGGCACTTTGCTCTCTCTGCATCAAGGGCGTTTTGAATCGAGGGCCAGCCGGATCTGCCGGACCACGGCCGGTGTATCGAAGGGTTTCAAGAACACGGCGGTGAACAGGTCAGGCCGGGCAATGCCCAAATGCGCTTGAGCGCCGCTCATGAGCATCATCGGGGTCCTCTCGAAGCCCGGAGTGGATTTGACCTTCTCCGCGAATTCGACGCCCGTCATCCCAGGCATCATGAAATCCGTGATGATGAGGTCAGGCCTTTCCCGTTCGAGGATATCCAGCGCCCTCAACGCGCTTGCCGCAGTGACCGGCAGGAAACCCTCCTCTTCCAGCGCGAAGCTCAGGATGTCTGCAATCAGGTATTCGTCGTCGACGATCAAGACGGTCTTCATAGCCGACGAGCGCTCAAAGGCCATGGAAACTTTCCGAATAGCGCTGAAGGCCCGTTCATTGTTATTACCCGCATTTCTTCACACCCTTTTAACCTCGATCCCGTCCCGGGACATCACCACCTCTAGCAGCGAGGGGTCGAACGCGCTGTCTCTGACCTTGAGAATTCTCAGTTGCCGTTGGAGTTCAGCCTGGCTGCGGCTGATCTCGACGAGCAGCAGGTTATCTGCAGTACTCGCGAAATCCGGAGTCAGGTAGTGAGGGTCGGTGACTGCCATGTGGCTGAGTTCATAGCTGGCCAGAACGGTCACCCCTTGGGCCCGAAGGGCTTCGAGCAAGGCCACGGTAACGCCTTGCACCCGGCCAGGATCAGCCGAGACTTTGCCTAACCCGCGCAAGCTGTCCAGAAAGACGCGCTTGATACCGTGGCGCTCGACTGCTTCCAGTAACTCGTAGGCGACTCGATCAATAATCGCCGGCGCTGACGGGCGCCAAAGCATATGCAACGCGCCTCGGGATTCGAGCTGATCAGACGCGAGGCCCAACGCAGTCGCCTTCATCCGGAGGCGGTATGGGGACTCATGAAACCCGAAATGCAAGCCAGGCTCATCAGGTGTGCTGGCGGACAGAAACTGAAGCCCCAACGACGTCTTGCCAGCACCCGACGGCCCAATCAGTAGCGAGATGGACGACTCCATCAAGCCGCCACCCAGGCTGACATCGAGCGCGGCACTGCCAGACGTGACACGCCGAAGCGGCACCTCAGCTGCCACTGATGACGTTGCCGCCTGGCTGTCCAGACGTGGGTAGATCGCTATTCCCTTATCGGTGATTTCGAATTCGTGTGCCCCGGCAATGGCACCACTGCCGCGGGTCTTTCTGAGTTTTAAGCGCCTGATGGGCACCGCGCTGATGCTCTCCTCACTCATCTCGATGACGCCATCGACCATGGTGTGCTCAGGGCTGCCCTCGTCGAGCTGCGAGCTGGTAAGAAAGAGCACGGTGCAGCCCGCGAAAGCCGCATGCCCCTGCAACGCGGCGATGAATTTCTTGGTATCGATCGGGGCCTCGGCTTTGGAGCGAGCGTTCAAGAGCCCGTCGAGGATCAACAGGGATGACTTCTGGCGCGAAATTTCTCGGCGCAACAACTTGACCACTTCGTCCAGCCCGTCATTCTCCAAGGTGTCGAAGGCGCTGACGAATTGGATGCTGTCGCCCAATGCGCAGCTGTCGAAAAACGTCAACGTGGACAAGAACTGAAAGAGACGGTCATGAGGCTCGGCGAGCAGAGAGGCGAACAGCATACGCCCACCGCGCTTCACATGGTTGAAGCCAATCTGGTTGGCGAGGATGGTTTTCCCTGACCCAGGTCGCCCCTGAATGATGTAGGAGGCCCCCGAAATGAGCCCTCCCTTGAGCAACGTATCAAGACCAGGAACTCCCGTTTCTAGACGTTCAAGCTGTTTCACGTTTCGTTTCCTCGTACGGCATCACAGCCATTCATTCGGCTCGGAAAACACCGAGGGGCAGTCGGTATCAGCTGAGGATGACCTCATCCGTCGCAGGGCGCCTGCCTTGCGCTCTCAAGGACCTGCCCCCAACGACCACTCTTTCTATCCGCCAGGGCAGCGTTTCTACGGCGCTCTCTCGGCATGAGAGGTTCAACGCTTCAAATGTGAACCGACGACCTGATGCAGATCATCGAGCGACCAGGGTTTGCGTAGAAATGAGGCGTTGTCGGGGAGATGGCTATCGAGAACGATGCGATTACCGGAAGAAAGAATCACCGGCAAGTTCGGCCATTTCGCCCATATGGTCCGGGCCAGCTCAAGACCATCGCATGCGCCTGGCATGCAGATGTCCGTAATCACCAGGTTGAAAGCATGGGGCTGACCGAGCAGGCGCAGCGCGTCGTCAGCACTGACGCACTCGACCGTTTCAACTTCGATCAGCGTCAGCGCTTCGGTAATGAGCGTCCGGAGTGCCTCTTCGTCTTCGACCAGCAGAGCAGTAATGGCCATCGTTCAAATCCGCAGCGATATGCATGCTTAGTAACGGTCAGGGATGGCCCGTTTCGTCGACCGGACAAATGGTGCTTTGCCGTTCCATCGAGCTGTTTCGCCTGCAGAAAGAGCGAACTCGATGGGGCGCGGGCTCTCCAATCTTGAAATCACCGGCGTTAAACCCATGGAGGTCCGAAATGAACGATGATCATAAGACTCACGCGAGCACGCCCCCTGCCAATGCACCTGTCAAAGATGCAGCGGGCAAGCCTGTCGATGTCGTGGAAAGAGACCTGGCAGATCGCGCGGGTAAGACGCGTGGCATCGACGAGACGGTGACGCCGTCGTCAATCCGCACAAAAGAGCAGGAAGCGGAAGAGCTCCAGCGCGCGACGGATGAGATCGAAAGAAAGGTTGCCGACGGCAACTGAACCTTGAAGCACTGCGCTGACGCTGAACAGCGTCGAGAATAAGCTCCATGCTGCCATGGCCCCCCCCGTGGGCCGCGGCACCATGGGCGCGCGGGGCGACTGAAAGCTCGTTGCTCCTTCAACTCGGGCTCCTTCAATTCGTAGCCCCTTCAAACCTTAGGCCGGAGCGGCATGCTCAGGTCCACTTTTAAGCCGTCGTCCAGGCTGTCGAATGTCAGCGAACAGCCGCAGCGTTGCACAATCGCTTGAACGATCGCCAGCCCCAGCCCCGCGCCAGGGCTTTTGCCGTTGCGCCAAAAACGCTGGGTGAGCTTGTCCAGGTCGGCGTGCGCGATGCCTGGCCCGTGATCCCGCACGCAAAAACGGGCATGTCCGTCGACCGTGGCGACACTCAGTTCCACCTGTGTTCCGGCCTGCGTATGCCGCAGGGCGTTGTCCAGAAGGTTACGCAACGCTGCCACGGCCAGCGCAGCAGGCATTGCCACAGGTGCCGCGGACAACGGCGCGGCCAACTTCAACTCGATCCGGTGTTCTTCGCCATGACTGGCATCGTGGATGGCCAGGCGAGCAACTTTCTGCGCGTCACATTGCACCCCATCATCGAACGACAGGCTGCCTTCCACGCGCGCAAGCAGCAAAAGCTGTTCAAGGGTCCGGTGCATCCGATCAGCCCCTTCCTCGGCGTGGGCCAGCGCCCGGTCACGCTTGTCGCCCTCGGTCATGCGCGCGACTTGCAGGTGAGTCTTGATGGCGGTCAATGGGCTGCGCAACTCATGGGCCGCATCCCCGGTCAGCCGACGCTCGCGCTCCAGGGTTTGAGCGATGCGCCCAAACAGCTGGTTCTGGCTGATCAGCAGCGGCTGCAGTTCGCTGGGGAGATTGGGCACGTCCAGCGGCTCGACCGAATCGGCGCTGTGCCTGTTCAGCGCATCACGCATCCGGTTCAGCGGCGCCAAGCCGCGACCGATCCCGAACCAGACAAGGATCAGGCTGCCGAACAATGCAACCAGCACCGGCACGGACGCCGCCAACAATACCGACTGCCCTAGCAGATCGCGTTCGATCTGCCGATCAGCGGTACTCACCCGCACACTGCCATGCATCATGGTGTACACACGCCAGTGCTCGCCGTTGATCATCTGATCGACGAAGCCGCTGGAGTCCGCTTTCAACGGCTCGGCAGGCGAACTTTCGGTGCGCGCCAAGACCTGCCCGCGCGATGAACTGAGTTGGCAAGCCATGCCATTGGGAATGCCCAGGTCCGCAGCCCTGAGCGGCTGGCCTTCGCCCTGGCGCTCGGGCATCTGCATCTGCTCCAGCAGGCCAGCGACCATGCGCGCCGATGCTTCCAGACGCTGATCGAGCGATTGCATCATCTGGGTGCGCAAGTCGCGCAGCATCCAGGCCGCCGCCAATACCCAGATCACGATGAAGGCCGAACCCAGGATCAGACTCAGGCGGGTTCGAAGACTCATCATGGGCGACGCTCCAACGCCTCGCCTGCCGGCCCCAGGCGATAGCCAAGCCCGCGCACGGTTTCGATGATTCGCCCGCCGAGCTTGCGGCGCAGGTGGTGAATATGGACATTCAACGCGTTGCTTTCCACTTCGTCCCCGAAGCCGTACACGCAATCCTTGAGCTGTTCGCTGGAGAGCACCCGTCCCTGATTGTTCAGCAATGCCTGGAGCAGGGCCTGCTCGCGTCGTGACAGATCGACCGGCTGCCCGGCCAGGCGGGTTTCGCGGCTGCTTGGATCATAGGTGAGCAGACCATGCTCGATGACATTGACACTGCGCCCGGCCATGCGCCGGACCAATGTGTGCAGACGGGCGCTGAGCTCACGCAGGTCAAAGGGTTTGAGCAGGTAATCGTCGGCCCCGGCCTGCAGCCCGTCGACGCGATCGGTGACGGTGTCGCGCGCCGTCAGGATGAGCACGGGGATGTCATGCCCCTGTTGACGCAGTTGCCTCAGGAGCTTCAGGCCGTCTTCGTCAGGCAGCCCCAGGTCGAGCACCATGACATCGAAGTGCGCTGCCGACAGCATCGCGCGGGCAGCCGACGCCGTGGCCACCCGGTCCACGGTCAGCCCCTGCGCGTCCAGCCCGGCAACGATGCCGCTGGCGATCAGGTCGTCGTCTTCACAAACCAGTACGTGCATGGGGCGGCCCCGAAAAAAAGGAAATTGAAGCAATGCGGGATTAAGGCGCGATTATGCACAGACTCCACCCGGCGAGGTACTGAAGGCGGTTAATCAGGCCTTAATCGCCTCACGTCACGCTCGAACCTCTTATGCAAAGGACGGTCTTCGACAGGTGATCCACGTCTTTCCCCGGCCGGCCGTGCTGCTCATCCAGGCGGCTACGCCATGGCTGCCGAGGTATCGTGGGCCAATTCATACTCAAGGAGCATTCAATGAGTTTCACGCGCTTTTCCATGTTCCCGGTGGCAGGTCTGCTGACCCTGAGCAGCGCGCTCGCCCTGGCTGAAGACCTGCCCGCGCCGATCAAGGCGCTGGAAGCCAAGGGTGCAACCATTCGTGGAGCCTTCGATGCCCCCGGGGGGCTCAAAGGCTACGCCGCCGAGTATCAGAAGCAGGGCATGGCGCTCTACCTCACTCCCGATGGCAAGCATGTGCTGGCAGGTAACCTGTTCGACGAAAAGGGCGAAGACCTCAGCGAAGCGCCGCTGCAAAAGCTCGTCTATGAACCCATGACCCAAGCCATGTGGAGCCAGATGGAGAACAGCACCTGGATCCCCGATGGCGCCAAGACCGCACCCCGGGTCATCTATCTGTTCAGCGACGCCAATTGCCCTTACTGCAACCTGTTCTGGGAGCAGGCCCGGCCGTGGGTCAAAGCAGGCAAGGTGCAGTTGCGCCACATCATGGTCGGCGTCATCCGTGAAGACAGCGCCGCCAAAGCCGCCACGCTGCTGAGCGACGCCAATCCCGAGGTCGCCCTGCAGAAACACGAACAGGCAGGCAAAAGCAGCACGCTCAAGGCCATGGCCACAATTCCGAAGGACATCCAGGCCAAACTCGATGCCAACATGAAACTCATGGACGACATGGGACTGTCGGCCACGCCCTCGATTTTCTACAAGGACGTGAACGGTCATGTGAAGCAACAACAGGGTGCGCCCAGGCCGGATGTGCTGGCGAAAATGATGGGACCCAAGTAAGCGACGCACCTGTGACGTTCTGACCGATGGCAACCTTGCTCCAAACGTGGATACTGCACAGTCGTGTCATCCATGTAAGAATGTCGACTACCATTTCAAGAGCCAAGTCGGGAGGCTCGTTCAATGCGTTACGCCGAAGATCACAAAGCCCAGACCCATCAGCGTATCCTTCACGAGGCGGCCGCTCGCTTCCGCCGTGACGGCATTGGCGCGACCGGTTTGCAGCCACTGATGAAGGCACTGGGCCTGACCCATGGCGGGTTCTATGCCCATTTCAAATCCAAGGACGATCTGGTCGAAAAGGCGCTGCGTTGCGCGGCGGATCAGTCGGCTGCCGTTGAGAAGGCTCCCCTTCCGGCAGAAACGTTCATCGAGAAATACCTGTCCGCGGGGCACTGCGCGGCCCCTGAAAACGGCTGCCCTCTGCCGACGATGTCCTCGGAGCTGGGCCAGCGTGGTCAGCCCAGCGAGATCACCGACGAAGTGATTCACCGCATGTTGGCCAAGCTGGAGGCTGGCCTGCCCGCTGGACGCCAGACCAGCGAACAGCAAGATCGCGACATGTGCGTGATGATCATGTCCAGCCTGGTGGGGGCGATCTCCCTCGCCCGCAGCACAAAGGATCCCGCACTGGCTGAACGTATTCTGGAGACCACCTGCGCACAGCTCAAACAGCAAATCGCGCTTGTCTGATACGCCTGCGCCCGTCTGAAATGAAACGCCCTTGACGTCAGGGGCGTTTTCGTATCATGCCTGCCAGCGACGGAAGATGATGCTGGCGTTAACCCCTCCAAACCCGAAACCGTTGGATAACGCGTAATCGATCGTCATCGGCCGGGGCTGACCGCGAACGAGATCGATGCCTTCGGCAGCCTCATCGGGATGTTCCAGGTTCAACGTCGCGGGCGCGATCTGGTCGCGGATCGCCAACGCAGTGAAGATGGCCTCGATCCCGCCTGCTGCGCCCAACAAATGACCCGTAGCCGATTTGGTCGCCGTGACGGCCACACTGTTCTGATCGCCAAACACCGTCTTGATCGCCGCCATTTCGCCTTTGTCCCCGACAGGGGTCGAGGTCGCATGAGCATTCAAGTGCTGAATGTCCGAGGGCTCGATCCCGGCCTGCCGAATCGCTGCCTGCATCGCACGACGGGCACCGCTGCCGTCTTCCGGTCCTGCCGTCAGGTGATAGGCATCGGCGCTGGTGCCGTAGCCCACCAGTTCGACGATGGGCGTCGCGCCTCGCGCAAGGGCATGCTCCAGGGTTTCGATCACGACGATACCGGCCCCTTCCCCCATCACGAAACCGTCACGATCCCGATCGAACGGACGGGAAGCCCGCTCAGGCGTTTCGTTGAAGCCGCTGGACAACGCCCGAGCGGCGGCAAAACCGCCCAACGAAACACGGTCCACACAGGCCTCCGCGCCACCACAGATGGCAATATCGGCTTCACCGGCGCGAATCAGTCGCGCGGCATCACCGATGGCTTGCACCCCCGCCGCACACGCTGTGACCGGCGCGCCGAGTGGGCCCTTGAAGCCATGCTGAATCGACACATGGCCCGAGGCGAGATTGACCAGAAAGGCCGGCACCGTGAAAGGCGAAAGCCTGCGCGGGCCGCGGCTATCCGTGGTGCGCACCGCATCGGCAATGGTCACAAAACCGCCGATTCCCGAACCAATGATCGTCGCCGTGCGCTCGCGCTGCTCCTCGGTGGATGGCGCCCAACCCGCCTGGGCGATCGCTTGCTGGGCGGCCGCGAGCGCGAACAGGATGAAGCGGTCCATCTTCTTCTGCTCTTTGGGTGGTGCCGCCAGATCGGCATCGAAGCCCGCCTCCGGGTCGTCGGCCAATAAAGGGACCAAGCCGCCGACCTTGCCCGGCAGATCGGCGACGGTATCTTCGGGCAATTGCACGATACCCGAGCGGCCCTGCAGCAGACGCTGCCAGACCGCCTCGACACCGGTGCCCAGTGGCGTTACCAAACCCATCCCCGTCACCACAATGCGACGTTCGCTCATGCCTTCACCTTTCCACTTTCCGGACTGTCACGCGCACCGCTCAGGCGCCCGTGGTCTTGTAACGCGCTGCCGCATGCTGCAATGAAAGATTCGGCCCCAGTGCCAGACGCGCGTCGACGAAAGCCTGCCAATCCGCGGCATTGGGCAGCGACGGAATGGTCACTTGCTCTTTCTGGTCGAAACCGCTCAGCGCGGCGTCCACCATCTCGTTCACGTCCATGACCATCTCCGGCGGGAAGGCAGCGATGTCAATGCCTGAGCGCTCCCAGATCTCGGTGCGAGTCGCGCCTGGCATCACCGCCTGGATCTGCACGCCCCTCTCGCCGACTTCGGCGCTAAGCGATTGCGTCAAGCTAAGCACATAGGCCTTGCTGGCCGTGTACACCGCATTGAAGCGTTCCGGAATCATCGGCACGACCGAAGCGATGTTCACAATGGCGCCATTCCCACGGGCCACGAACGCCGCGGCGCCGGCCGACGCCAAGTGGGTCAATGCCACAATGTTCAGTTGGATCAGCCGATCGACCTCGCCCAGGTTCGCTTCCGACAGTGGCGTGCTGAGGGCCACCCCCGCGTTATTGACCAACAACGTGATCGACGCGTCGTCACGCAGGCGCTTCTCCAGCGATGAAACGTCCGATGCCAAGGTCAGATCCGCCTTCACCACTTCGATCTTGACCGATGTCTTCTCACGCAAGTCAGCCGCGATCTTTTCCAGTCGCGTTTGATCCCGCGCTACTAGAAGCAGGTCATAGCCGCGCTTGGCCAGGCGGTCGGCATACGTGGCGCCGATACCAGACGAAGCCCCGGTGATAAGGGCGGTGCCGAGGGTGCAGGTGGTGCTCATGAGGCAGTTCTCCGAGGACAATGAAAGAAGCGAGACAAGATATTACAAACGTAATATTGCCATTATATGGCGACTGACATTTTTTATGTCAAGCGGAGAAATCAGGTGAAGGGCGAGGCGAAGGGGTCCGAAAAAAAAGACCGATCATGTGATCGGTCTTTTTTGGGCTCCTCGTGCCGTTATTCCAATGCAAGCTTGTCGCGGTTCTTGTCCAATAGCGCCTTTCCGATGCCCTTGACCTCAATCAATTCGTCTACTGATGTGAACGCTCCATTCTCCTCGCGATAGGCGACGATCGCAGCAGCTTTGGAGGCGCCGATCCCAGAGAGTTCTTTTTGCAGCGTTTCGGCGTTAGCGCTGTTGAGGTTGACCTTACCGGACTGCTCGGCAGCGGCGGTGGCCGTAGCGGCGGCAGGCGGTTGCGACGGAAGGGCCGCGGGGGCGGCGGTGGCAGCGATCGACGTACTTGCGATGAGGGCAAACAGCAAAGATGAGAGGTAAGGCATACGCATCGATTCATGCTCCATGACATCGTGGATTTGGAAAGCAGCATTCCTGAGCTGCTTCCCAAACCTAGACGATGGAGATGCCGCGTCAATCAAGGCTTCGGTGACAGCATGTGTACCGATCCGGATCGCGCCCAATCGAGGGGCTTACGCCCGCGGAATCGACTGTCGAAACTCCGTAAGCGGACGTTGCAGCCTGGACAATCAAGGTTCCTGACGGCGCTGCTGATGTATCCAATCCACGATATCGCCATCGGGGGCATAGCCGCTGACAGTGTCACCGAGAATCTGGCGCACCTTGTCGTAGTCGTCCTCAGCCAGTGCTTTGAGCAGAAGGGACAGGCTGTGTTTGAACGCATCCCAGCTCAGGCAGTCTTCCTGCGCGCTCATGATCATCGGGTGGCGTGTTTCGGAGACGTTATCGCCGATCAACAGTTCCTCGTAGAGCTTTTCGCCCGGGCGCAATCCGGTGAACTCGATGGAAATATCGCCGTGAGGGTTCTTTTCCGAGCGAATGCTCAGGCCGGACAGATGCACCATCTTCTCCGCCAATTCGATGATGCGGACGGGCTCACCCATATCCAGCACGAAGACGTCCCCCCCCTGCCCCATGGAACCGGCCTGGATGACCAGTTGAGCGGCTTCAGGAATGGTCATGAAGTAACGGGTGATCTTCGGGTGCGTGACGGTCAGCGGTCCACCGGACTTGATCTGCTGGTGAAACAGCGGAATCACTGAACCGGACGACCCCAGGACGTTCCCGAAACGCACCATGATGAAGCGGGTTTTGTTGACCTGATGCACGTTGGCGCGATCGCCGAACATCACAGGTGCGGTTTCGCGACTCAGCGCCTGCAGGATCAGCTCCGCAAGGCGTTTGGTGCTGCCCATGACATTGGTCGGGCGCACGGCCTTGTCCGTTGAAATCAGCACAAAGTTGGCCACACCCGCCTGCAGCGCCGCCTGAGCGGCATGGAGGGTGCCCATCACGTTGTTGATGACACCTTCCTCGATATTGTGCTCAACCATCGGCACATGCTTGTAGGCTGCTGCGTGGTAAACCGTATCGACCCGCCATGTCTTCATCACGTCGAGCAACTTTCCGTGATCACGCACCGACCCCAGAATGGGCAGTACTTTCACTTTCAGCGACTCACGGGCGACTCGCCGCTCGAGCTCGGTGAGAATGGTGTAGAGGTTGAATTCGCTGTGGTCCAGCAACAGCAGCGTGGTGGGCTTGAGCAAGACGATTTGCCGGCACAGCTCGGAACCGATTGACCCACCCGCACCGGTCACCAATACGCATTGGTTCTTGATGCACCGCTCGAGCAATTCGTCTTGCGCCGGCACAGGGTCCCGCCCGAGGAGGTCGGCGATATCGACTTCCTGAAGGTCGTCGACTTTCACCCGCCCGGCGGCCAGATCCGAAAAGTTCGGCACGCTGCGCACGTGCAGGGGGAACCCCTCCAGGAATCCGAGAATTTCGCGGCGCCGCGCTCGGGCAGACGAGGGTATCGCCAGGAGGATCTCCTGAGCCCCCGTGACATCGATCATCTGCTGGATGTGCTTGGGTTTGTAGACCTGCAAGCCGGAGATCACCCGGTTGGAAATCGAGTCGTCGTCATCGATGAACGCCACCGGCCGCATTGCGCGGCCCATTCTCAGTGCCGCGACCAATTGATTGCCCGCCGCCCCAGCGCCGTAGATCGCGACTTTCGGCAGGCCGTCATCGCGGGCGGCAAATGGCATGTGCTGTGCCGCGGAAAACCAGTCACCGAGAAAGTATTGACGCATCGCCAGGCGCAGGCCACCGATCATGACCAGGCTGAGCCACCAGTAATTGAACATGACCGAGCGGGGCACGACATGCTGGTGATTGCTGTAAAGGTAAACGACAACGCCCAGAATCAGCGCGGAGAGGCTGACCGCCTTGATGATGGCAATCAGTGCGTCGTTGCCGAAATAACGCATGACCGCGCGGTACATGCCAATACGGATGAACAAAGGGATCGCAACGATAGGCGCGCTGATGAACAGCCACGTATGCACTTCCAACGGGTTGATGAGGTCATCGATCCCCAGCCGGACAACGAACGCCATCCACAGCGCGAGCCACACCAGGCAAATGTCTGTGGCGACTTGTATGACCCGCTTTCTGCGGCGCGGCAGCCCCAGCAGCAATGCCCGCAATCTGTCCATGTTTCCCTCGAACACGCGTTCAAAACTCCCTTCTATCGACCAGCAGCCCGCCGGTTCATTCCCGAACGCCGCGAAAAGCCGATCACTTGCCCAAACCCGATAGTCAGGCCTGGACCCGTTCCAACTGACCTGCGTTGAACCTGATGGCAAGAAGGACCAACGGCACATATGCAATGACCACGCCGATCGCGCCATCCAACCCGAAACGGATGACGCAGAGCGCTACTGGCAGAAGCCAGCACAGATTGATTACACCGACTGCAGACGTCACAGGGAGATGCCGACCGAACCTTCGAGAGGCATATTGGTAGGCGTGACTCCTGTGAGCCTCATAGACCTTGTCGCCTCGAACGAGCCGACGAATGAGGGTAACGGTAGCGTCAACGATGAAAACGCCTAGAAGAATAAGCCAAGCCCACAACAACTGCGAGGAAATCCACGCAGCCTGAAGCGACAGCAACCCCAGAACGATGCCTAGAAAGCCACTGCCTGCATCACCCATGAAGATTTTCGCGGGAGGGAAATTCCATAACAGAAACCCCGCCACCGCAGCGGCCAGTAGGACCAGTAGCCAAATAGGCCCGAACGCGCCTTCAACTGCGTACAGCACCGAGGCCCCGAGGCAAACGGTGATCGCCTCGACGCTGGCAATGCCGTCGATGCCATCCATGAAGTTGTAGAGATTGAGCAGCCACACCAGATAAAACACGGCGAGCACATTGCCCACCATGCCCAGATCCATCGTCATTCCCCATACGGAGACCGCTGGAAAACCACCCAGCCAGTACAGTCCCCACCCAGCCGCAACAAAATGCCCTAACAAGCGCCAACGTGCGGCGATGTGACCATGATCGTCGAGAAAACCCAAGCCTGCGATAAACGAGCCCGCGCCAAACAGCCCCAAGAACGTGGAGAACGGCAACGCGTCCACCCCGAATGCCACGGCCAGAACGACCAAGTAACCAACGACGATCGCCACCCCGCCCCCGCGGGGTGTTGGGACCGTATGCGAACTTCTGCCGTTTGGAATATCGAGCAGACTTTTATGCAATGCGTATCGGCGCAGACCGTAGGTCAGAACGAATGTAAAACCGATTAATAGAGGCGCAGCCAGCCACCAGTGATTCATTTTCGATCCGTAGCTAAAAAATGGTCGACGGTTTTTTTGAGGCCAGCTTCGACCGTTACAGGGGGCACCCAGCGCAATAAAGCCTGGTTTTTTGAAATATCCACCTGGAGGGACCCCAGTACACGCTGAGCCGCCGCCCGCCGGTTCAACAGTGCGGCTCCTACTCGAAGTACCACCGACGGAACGGGTATCAGCCATCCAGACGAGGGCATGTGGGCCCTCAACCCTTTGATCAGGTCGGTGGTGGACAAATCCCGGCCGTCGCTGACCAGAAAGACTTCATTGGCCGCTGCCGGATGGTCGATGCAGACGCGAATGAAGTCGACGAGATTATCCAGCGACACCAGGCTGCGGGCGTTGGCGATGGCGCCTAACGGCAGGGGGACGCCTCGATGCACCCACCGCATCAATTGGGCAAAGTTAGCCTTCACCCCCGGCCCGTAAACCAACACGGGACGAATGATGACGACCTCCATGCCACTTTGCCTCGCGACCGCCAGCAACCCCTGCTCCGCCTCATGTTTTGAAAGGGCGTACGGATCGGTGGGATTGGGTTCGGCATCCGGTGTGAACGCACGGCCCTTTTCCGTTGACTCCCCGTTGACCTTGATCGAACTGAGGAAGACAAACCGCCGAACGCCAGCTTCCGCGGCCTGCCTGGCGAGATTGAGCGTCCCGGCAGTATTGACCTCTCGGAACAAGGCGAGCGGGTTTTCTGCCGTTTCCTGCATGACATGCACCCGAGCGGCCGCATGAACGACGCAGTCGATGTTCTGAAGCAGGGGTTGCCACGGCGTATGGGCACCGATGTCCCCCACGAAGCCTTGATCCACATGGACCGTAGGAGGCGTGCCGCGGTTTCTGGAGACCGCAACGACACGAGTGTGGGGCAGATCCGCCAGCGCCTCGACGAGCGCGCGACCGACCCACCCGGCACTTCCTGTCACCAGGATCTTTCTGGTCATAGTCCATCCATTCAACAAAAAGCACACGGCCCTGAGTGAAGCACTCAGGGCCGTGCCGTCAGAAGCGATTACTGGTTGTTGAGCAATGCTTCGATTTCCCTGACTTTCGACGCCACCAGTTCAGGATCACGCCGACTCTCGACATTCAAACGCAACAACGGCTCGGTGTTCGAACCGCGCAAGTTGAAACGCCATTGATCGAACTCAAGGCTGATGCCATCGGTTTTATCGATGTTAGAGCAGGATGGGGAGTAGTGCTCCAGCACCCTGTTCAAGACAGCTTTGACGTCATTCACTTTGTAGTTGATTTCACCACTGCATGGATAGGCGGCCATGCGCTCATCAACCAATTGGGAGAATGACTTGCCGGAGACAGACATCAGGGCAGTCACGAGCAGCCATGGAATCATGCCGCTGTCGCAGTAGGCGAAATCGCGGAAATAATGGTGGGCGCTCATCTCTCCACCGTACACCGCGTCTTCTTTGCGCATGCGTTCTTTGATGAAGGCATGGCCCGTCTTGCACAGTACGGGGGTACCGCCCGCCAGACGCACTTGGTCGATGGTATTCCAGGTCAGCCGTGGGTCATGAATGATCTTGGAGCCTGGGTGCTGCTTGAGCAGCATCTCTGCCAGAAGCCC
The DNA here is from genome assembly GCF_029841165.1 of Pseudomonas sp. GD03842. Taxonomy (NCBI): domain Bacteria; kingdom Pseudomonadati; phylum Pseudomonadota; class Gammaproteobacteria; order Pseudomonadales; family Pseudomonadaceae; genus Pseudomonas; species Pseudomonas sp. GD03842. The sequence continues at coordinate 130,748 of NZ_JAOCEA010000012.1, forward strand.
GACCAAGTAATAGCCTTCGACGAAACGCCCTTTTTCGTCGAAAAAGAAGCAACGGTCAAAGTCGCCGTCCCACGCCAGCCCCAGATCGCAACCATGCTTGATCAGCGCGTCACGCGTGATGGTGCGGTTTTCGGGGAGCAGCGGATTTGGGACGCCATTAGGGAAATTGCCATCTGGCTCGCCGTTGATGATGACCCACTCGAACGGCAAACGGGATTTGATCGCTTCCAGTGCAGGGCCGACAGCGCCGTTGCCAGGATCGGCGAGAATTTTCAGTGGGCGAAGGTCGGCCCCTTTTACGTAGCCCAGCAGATGCTCGATGTAGGCAGACTTGTCGGGTGCCTGTTTGACACTGCCCGGTTGCGCGGCGGGGCTGCCGAAATCACCTGCATCCACGCGCTGACGAATCGCGTCGAGCCCCGTGTCACCGCTGATCGGCCGCGACTCGCGCTGGACCAGCTTCATGCCATTGTAACCCTTGGGGTTGTGGCTGGCTGTCACCATCACCCCCCCGGAGGCCCCATAGTGGCTGGTCGCGAAATAGACTTCTTCGGTGCCGCACAGGCCGATGTCGATGACATCCGCACCGGCATCCTGAATACCTTGAATCAGCGCTTGAGCCAAGGACGGGCTTTCGAGACGCATGTCTCTGCCGACCACGATATTGGTTGCGCTCAGCTCGACCACCATCGCCCGCCCAATGCGGTAGGCGATGTCGGCATCCAGATCGACAGGAACCTGACCACGGATGTCATAAGCCTTGAAGCAGCGTGTCTGAATAGCGGGATAGACGGAATTCATGTGTAGAAACCTATGCGACGAAAGAAATCCAGGGATTTCCTTGCTCAGAATGAAGCAACCTGCCATCAGGCTGCGCGCACCCTCGCGTAAAGCTGAGGCGAGGGTTTAGGCAGTGAAAACGAAGATTAGTTAACCGCGCGCCCATAAAAATTCTTCGTCTTCCGGATCCCTGTTCACCCGGTCAACGAAGGCCTTGGGAATTGCGGGATGATACCAAAAAGACGGCGGCCTCACGCAGGGATACTGCGAGCCAGAGCGCTCCCGGCTTAGCGCGTGCGATGGGCCGAACAACGGAGCGCCTCTGTTTATTCGATGTGCACTGTTTTCGATTGTGCGCGGTATTGCCTCTCCAGTACCTGCCCCAGCTTTTTCCTCGCTTCGCTCTCCCCATGAACCAGCCGAATGCGCGCTGGCCACTGCGCCATGCCTGTGACGAACTTCACCAACTCGTGCTGATCGGCGTGTGCCGAATAGCCGCCAAGGGTCTCGATGCCCGCCTTGATGGGATAGCGCTCCTTGTCGAGCTCTACGTAACCGCCAACAGCGCCATATTTCTGAATGGCGGCGCCTGGCGTCCCCTTCGCCTGGTAGCCGACGAACACCACATTGTGTCGAGGGTCCCCCAGCATCGCTTTGAGGTAATTGACCACGCGGCCGCCCGCGCACATACCGTGACCGGCGATGACGATGGCGGGTCGCCCGGTGCTCGCGAGATAATTCACGACCTGAAGGTGCTTGGCATGGGTGTCCACTGTGATCAATTGTCTGAAGCCCAGCGGTTTGCGCCCCTCCTTCACGCGCGCCGCACCCTCCTCATCCCACAACTCGTCGAAAGCCTGGTAGATGCGGGTCATCTGCTCGGCCAACGGTGAGTCCAGAATGACCGGGAGCTGAGGCCAGTTGACCGGAAGTGACGCGTCGCAGCCGTCTTCGACGCGGCAGGACAAGGCTCTTTGATGGAGGATATCTTCGATCTCGTACAGCAACTCCTGGGTTCGGCCAATGCTGAAGGCGGGAATCAGCACCGTGCCGTGATCGAGCAAAGCCCTGTCAATGACGGCTTCGAGACGTGCCTGTCGCGTGGCCCGATCCTCGTGCAATCGATCCCCATAGGTGCTTTCCAATACCAGAAGATCGGCTCTCTCGGGCGACCGCGGCTCGGGCAGGATGGGCATGTGGGAAGACCCCAGATCCCCCGAAAAGACGACGCGATAAGGGGCCTCGGTGTGTGTGTAAATCAAATCGCACTCGACATAGGCCGAGCCCAGCACATGACCGGCGCGTTGCAGGCGGACTCGACAATGGGCCTCGGGCGCCTTGATGACGTCGAACCAGGTGTCGAACGGCAGTGCGATGATCCGTCGCTCGACTTGCTTGAGGCAGCGCTCAATGGACTGACTGTCGTAACGGGGATTGAGTCTCAGCGAATCCTCGAGCATGACCGGCAGCAATTTGGCAGAGGGCTCACTGCACAGGATCGGCCCCTTGAATCCGGATGCCAGCAATTCGGGGATACGACCGATATGATCGGCATGGACATGGGTGATGATCAGCAGCTTGAGAAGCGATACATCGAAATCGATTGCGCTGGCGGATCCACACAAGCGCCCTATCAACGCCGCTTCCTCGCCTTGAAACACGCCACAGTCGATCAGCAGACGATGGTCGGCGCAAACGCGCAGTTCGTGACAGGATCCAGTGACGCCATCCCCGGCGCCATGATGGATGACTTCTGGATATTTCATGAGGTTCCCTCTCGACCACTTGCTGAAAGCGGCGCAGCTTAACCGGAGTGAACAGTGCGTTCAGCCGTTAAGTTTTTCGAGATCTTTCGGAAACACTCGGGGACATTTTTCTTCCAGCGGCCAGCTGGAAAAGGCGTTGATCACACTACGCGCGATGGTTTTGTTTTTTTGCGCGAGCGTGTAAACAGAGCCAACACAGGACCGATGGCCAAACCCACCAGTAAAGCCAGAATCACCGGCACGGCCACGGGGAGCTCGGGGGCCGACCAGCCAAACAGCACCAAGGTAGCGGGCTGCTGATTTTCCAGCATGAAGACTACCGTCGCCGAAGCAATCAGCACGACGACGACAAAAAACAGCAGACGTTTCAGATTACGCATCGGGTTCTCCTCGGACGGCTATTGGAGCCCGTGCTCCTCCTCTTCGTTCACTCGGTCACGAAGCTCTTTACCCGGTTTGAAGTGAGGCACGAATTTACCATCGAGACTGACGGATTGCCCGGTTTTGGGGTTGCGCCCGACACGTGGAGCGCGATAGTGCAGAGAAAAGCTGCCAAAGCCCCGAATTTCAATACGGTCGCCTGTGGCCAGGCATTGCGACATCTGTTCAAGCATGGTCTTGATGGCCAACTCCACATCCTTGGATGAGAGCAGTCCTTGATGGGTGACAATTCGTTCGATCAACTCCGACTTCGTCATATTTTTCCCTTCTTTTTCAAGCAGCTAGGTTAAGCGCTTTGAAGGTTTTAGCACGCCGGAAGGTATTTGAACAGCCCGTATATGCACATATCTAAACGGGAAGTCCAGGCAAGAGGCCATTATTTTTTGCAGCCCAAGCCAGCCGGGGCTTACAGGCAACTGCACCGGCCGGATACGACGCCCAGCTTCCTTCTGACAAACCGAGCGCGCACAAAAAAGGGCGACCGAAGTCGCCCTTTTTCAATGGTCAATCAGAACTCAGTTCTGCTTTTCCATCTGTGCACGCAACAGGTCACCCAGCGTGGTAGGACCGGTGTTCTCAGCGGTGTCAGGCTTGCTACGCAGGCTCTGAATCGCTTCTTTCTCGTCTTCAACGTCTTTCGACTTGATGGACAAGCTGATCACGCGGCTCTTACGGTCAACGCTGATGATCTTCGCTTCGATCTCTTCGCCTTCTTTCAACACGTTACGCGCGTCTTCAACGCGGTCACGGCTGATTTCGGAAGCTTTCAGAGTCGCTTCGATGTCGTCGGCCAGGGTGATGATCGCGCCTTTGGCATCAACTTCCTTCACGGTACCGCGAACGACTGCGCCCTTGTCATTGACAGTGACGTACTCGGAGAACGGATCGCTTTCCAGTTGCTTGATGCCCAGGGAGATGCGCTCACGCTCTGGGTCAACGGAGAGGATGACGGTATCCAGCTCGTCGCCCTTCTTGAAGCGACGTACGGCTTCTTCGCCGACTTCGTTCCAGGAGATGTCCGACAGGTGAACCAGACCGTCGATGCCGCCGTCCAGACCGATGAAGATACCGAAATCGGTGATCGACTTGATGGTACCGGAGATCTTGTCGCCCTTGTTGAACTGGCCAGAGAAGTCTTCCCATGGGTTCGACTTGCACTGTTTGATGCCCAGGGAGATACGACGACGCTCTTCGTCGATGTCCAGAACCATGACTTCCACTTCATCGCCAACCTGAACGACTTTAGATGGGTGGATGTTCTTGTTGGTCCAGTCCATTTCGGAAACGTGAACCAGACCTTCGACGCCTTCTTCCAGCTCAGCGAAGCAGCCGTAGTCGGTCAGGTTGGTGACACGCGCAGTCACGCGGGTACCTTCTGGGTAACGTGCCTTGATAGCGACCCATGGGTCTTCACCCAGTTGCTTCAGGCCCAGGGAAACACGGTTGCGCTCGCGATCGTATTTCAGGACTTTTACATCGATCTCATCGCCAACGTTGACGATTTCCGATGGATGCTTGATGCGTTTCCAAGCCATGTCGGTGATGTGCAGCAGGCCATCGACGCCGCCCAGATCCACGAATGCACCGTAGTCGGTGAGGTTCTTGACGATACCCTTGACTTGCTGGCCTTCCTGCAGCGATTCCAGCAGCGCTTCGCGCTCGGCGCTGTTCTCGGCTTCCAGGACACTGCGACGGGAAACGACAACGTTGTTGCGCTTCTGGTCCAGCTTGATGACCTTGAATTCCAGCTCTTTGCCTTCCAGGTGCGTGGTGTCGCGCACTGGACGGACGTCAACCAGAGAACCTGGCAGGAACGCACGGATGCCGTTAACGTCGACAGTGAAGCCGCCCTTAACCTTACCGTTGATAACGCCCTTGACCACTTCTTCGGCTGCGAAAGCGGCTTCCAGAACGATCCAGCACTCGGCGCGCTTGGCTTTTTCGCGGGACAGTTTGGTTTCGCCAAAGCCGTCTTCGACCGCGTCCAGCGCAACGTGAACTTCGTCACCGACCTTGATGGTCAGCTCGCCAGCGTCGTTGTAGAACTGCTCGAGCGGGATGACGCCCTCGGACTTCAGGCCAGCGTGTACGGTAACCCAGTCGCCGTCGATGTCGACAACGATACCGGTGATGATAGCGCCCGGCTGAAGATTGAGGGTTTTCAGGCTTTCTTCAAAGAGTTCTGCAAAGCTTTCGCTCATTTTAATTCCTGTTGATAAAGGCGAAGTATCCGCCTATCTGCCACGCTCCAGACAACGTGGGTTTCGTTCATATGAAAGAAAGCCTGCGGGACTTCGACTGGTCTTCCCACATGGCTTTCAAATCACCCGGCGAGGTCGCGAAGCGCGACTTCACTCATGATGCGTTCCAACACCTGTTCGATGGACAATTCGGTGGAATCCAGCTGAATGGCGTCAGGCGCCGGCTTGAGCGGGGCAACCGCTCGCTGGGTGTCGCGCTCGTCGCGGACACGTATCTCATCTAGCAGACTCGACAGACTAACATCGTCACCTTTGGCCTTCAACTGCAAATATCTGCGACGGGCCCGTTCCTCGGCGCTGGCGGTCAGGAAAATCTTCAATGGCGCGGCCGGGAACACGACGGTGCCCATGTCCCGCCCATCGGCGATCAACCCCGGAAACTCCTGAAAGGCCCGCTGCCGCTGCAGCAGGGCTTCACGGACGGCGGGCAGGGATGCGACCTGCGACGCGCCGCTGCCGACCCGCTCATTGCGGATGGCCATCGTCACCTCTTCGCCTTCGAGAATGATGCGCTGACCGTGGTCACCGGTCGCCGCCTCGAACTGCACATCCAGATGCGCAGCCAGCAGCTTCAGCGATTCTTCGTTGGTCAGGTCGACACCATGGTTGCCCGCCGCGAAGGCAAGCAGTCGGTACAGCGCGCCCGAATCCAGCAGGCACCACCCCAGACGCTTGGCCAGCAAACCGGCTACCGTCCCCTTTCCGGAACCGCTTGGTCCGTCGATCGTAATGACCGGAGCTTGAGCTTTCACGATTGCCCCTCTTGCGCTACACGAATACCCACCTGGCCACACAGCGCCAGGAAATTGGGAAAAGATGTCGCCACATTGGCGCAGTCCCGAATACGAATCGGGGCTGCCGCGCGCAGCGACGCGATACTGAACGCCATGGCGATGCGATGATCGCCGTGACTGTCGACTTCACCACCACTGAGGCTTGCGCCTTCAATAATGAGGCCATCGGCACTGGCTTCAACCGGTACGCCCAACCTTGTCAGACCGTCGGCCATGGCCTGAATGCGATCGGACTCCTTGACGCGCAACGCCTGTGCCCCTCGCAGCACCGTCCGCCCCTCGGCACAGGCTGCCGCGACAAACAGCACCGGAAATTCGTCGATGGCCAGCGGCACGAGTGCTTCTGGAATGACGACGCCCTTGAGCCGGGCGTGACGAACCCGCAAGTCAGCGACCGGTTCGCCGCCCACTTCCCGGAGGTTCTGCACCGAGATATCTGCACCCATCAGACGCAGGATGTCGATGACTCCCGTTCGCGTCGGGTTGACGCCGACATGTTCGAGCAGCAGATCCGAACCCTCCGCGAGCGACGCGGCGACCAAGAAAAAGGCAGCCGAGGAAATGTCGGCCGGGACTTCGATGCGGGTAGCCTTGAGAGAACCACCCGGCTGGACCGACGCCGTGGCGCCGTTGCCGGAGACCGGGTAACCGAATCCGCGCAGCATACGCTCGGTGTGATCGCGCGTGGGCGCAGGCTCGGTCACGGTTGTAGTTCCTTGGGCATACAGCCCCGCCAGCAGCAGGCTGGACTTCACCTGGGCGCTGGCCATGGGCAGGACATAACCGATGCCCTTGAGTGACTGCCCGCCGCGGATCGTCAATGGCGGCCGACCGTCGGCAGCGGTTTCGATGACCGCCCCCATCTCACGCAGAGGTTCGATGACTCGCCCCATCGATCGCCTGGATAGCGACGCGTCGCCGGTCAGGACACTGTCGAACCGTTGCGCCGCCAGCAAACCGGCCAACAAACGCATGGAGGTACCGGAGTTGCCAAGGTAGATCGGGCCTGGGGCGGGCTTGAGCCCGTGAAGACCCACGCCATGGACGGACAGACGACCATGATGCGGACCCTCGATGACCACGCCCATGTCGCGAAACGCTTGCAAGGTCGCCAAAGCGTCTTCACCTTCCAGAAAGCCTTCCACTTCCGTCGTGCCATTTGCCAGCGACCCCAGCATGATCGCCCGATGAGACATCGATTTGTCGCCAGGCACGCGCAGCCGGCCGGTGACGCATCCTCCCGGCTGGGCAACGAATGTCACAGCCCCCGCAGCGGCTCTGTCGACATAAGCACGGCGGGCGAGAATCTTGCCGAAATGTTCCCGCGCGACACGGGCCCGGGTAAAGACACCGAGCAGTTGATGGCCGTCCCCAGCGTCCACCGCGTCACGCAGGGCATCCAGGTCGCTGCGAAAGGTGTCGAGAGTACGTAAAACAGCCTCGCGGTTGGCGAGGAAGATGTCATGCCACATCACCGGATCACTGCCGGCGATGCGGGTGAAATCCCGGAAACCACCTGCCGCGTAGCGGAAGATCTCGAGGTTCTCGTTGCGTTTGGCCAGCGAATCCACCAGGCCGAACGCAAGCAGGTGGGGCAAGTGACTGGTGGCAGCCAGCACTTCGTCATGCCGCTCGACCTGCATGTGCTCCACATCGGCACCCAGTTCGGACCACAGGCGGTCGACCACGGCCAGGGCAGCCGCATCCGTTTCCAGAAGGGGCGTGAGAATGACCTTGTGACGGCGGAACAACTGGGCATTGGACGCTTCGACGCCGCTTTGCTCGGACCCGGCGATGGGGTGCCCCGGTACGAAACGCACGGGCACCGCGCCGAAGGCTTCGCGCGCCGCGCGCACGACGTTGCCCTTGGCGCTCCCCACATCCGTCAGCACGGCATTCCCAAGGTCGAGCGTCGAGAGCACGCCCAACAATTTTTCCATGGCCAGGATCGGCACTGCCAACTGAATGACATCGGCACCGACACAGGCTGCAGCAATATCTTCTTCACAACGATCGACGACACCCAGTTCGACAGCCAGTCTGCGGGATTGCGGGTCGAGGTCGACACCGACCACTTCGCGGCAAAGACCGCTTTGCTTCAAACCCTTGGCGAACGACCCCCCGATCAGACCGAGGCCGACCACCACCAGGCGGCCGATCATAGGTGCAATCGGTTGCACTGCTGTGACATCAACCACGCGCCAGGACCTTGCTCAATGCTTCGAGGAAGCGGTTGTTCTCCGAAGGCAGGCCGATGCTGACACGCAGGTGGTGAGGCATGCCGTAACCGCCGACCGGACGCACGATGACACCCTCACGCAGCAAGGCATCGTAAACCGGCCCTGCTTCACGTCCGACGTCGACCGCAATGAAGTTGGCCTTCGACGGGATCCAGCCCAAGCCCAGCGTACGCAAGCCCTCTTCCAGTTGCTGCATGCCGGCCTCGTTCAGGCGACGGCTTTCAGCTACGTATTCGGCATCGCCCAGCGCAGCGCAGGCCGCCGCCAACGCGAGGCTGTTGACGTTGAATGGCTGACGCACGCGGTTCAGCACATCGGCCACTGCGGGCGACGACAGGCCGTACCCCACACGCAACGATGCCAGGCCGTAGGCTTTGGAGAAGGTGCGCGACACCAGCAAATTCGGGTAAGTGCCGAGGAAGTCCAATCCGTCCGGCAGATCGCTGCCTTCGGCGTATTCAATGTAGGCTTCGTCCAGCACCACCAATACGTCTTTCGGCACATCGGCGAGGAAATCAGCCAGTGCCTGCGGGCCGAACCAGGTGCCGGTCGGGTTGTTCGGGTTGGCGATGAATACCACGCGGGTATTGCTGTCGATGGCCGCGAGCATCGCGGGCAGGTCATGCCCCCATGCCTTCGCTTTGGCCACTCGCGCGTTGGCGCCAACGGCTTGCGTGACGATCGGGTAAATGGCGAACGCGTGCTCGCTGAAGACAGCATTCAGGCCCGGAGCCAGATAGGCCCGGGCGACGATTTCCAGAATGTCGTTGGAACCGTTGCCCAACGTCACTTGATTGGCTTGCACGCCGCATCGCTCGGCCAACGCCTGCTTGAGATCAAAGCCGTTGCCATCGGGATAGCGGGTCAACTCGGCCAGTGCATCGCGGATGGCCTGCAGTGCCTTGGGGCTTGCGCCCATCGGGTTCTCATTGCTGGCCAATTTGATGATGCTGGCCGGATCGATATTCAGCTCACGTGCCAGTTCGTCCACCGGCTTGCCGGGAACGTAAGGCGAAAGTTTTTGCACGCCGGGCTGCGCCAGCGCGAGGAAGTCGCCGCTCATTTACCGCTGTACCTCATGAAAAATTGACTCAGTTCGTCGCCGTGAGCGTGTCGGGGTGCGCTCGCGATCGCAGTGTGTCAGCCACCCGCTGGGAGGCCGGTCTGATGCAGCGCGAGCACATCACTCCCATAGGTTTCGATCCAGATGCCCCGACCTGTCGGACGACACCCGAGATCAGAGGACCGCTTTGGGATAGGAGCCCAATACCTTCAGGGCAACAGCTTCCTGGCTGATACGCTCCAACACGGCCTTGATCAACGGGTCACGGTGGTGGCCGACGAAATCGATGAAGAATACGTAGGTCCATTTCCCACTGCGCGAGGGACGCGTCTCGATGCGGGTCAGGTCGATTCCATTCTCATGGAAAGGCACCAACAGTTCATGCAACGCCCCCGGCTTGTTGCTCATCGATACGATGATCGACGTCTTGTCATCGCCGGTCGGAGGCACTTCCTGATTGCCGATCATCAAGAAGCGAGTCGAGTTGTCGGGGCGGTCTTCGATCTTCTCGGCAATACGGGTCAGACCGTAGAGACTGGCCGACATGTCACCCGCGATCGCCGCAGAGTTCCATTCGCCCTTGACCCGCTTCGCGGCCTCGGCGTTGCTCGACACCGCTACGCGCTCCACGTTGGGGTAATGCGCGTCCAGCCACTTGCGGCATTGGGCCAGCGACTGGGCGTGGGAGTAAATTCGACTGATGCTGTCAGTCTTGGTGTTTTCGCCCACCAGCAAGTGATGGTGAATACGCAGCTCGACTTCGCCACAGATGACCATGTCATGCTCGAGGAAGCTGTCGAGCGTGTGGTTGACCGCACCTTCAGTGGAGTTTTCCACCGGGACCACACCGAAATTGACCGCCCCCGCTGCCACTTCGCGGAAGACTTCATCGATCGCCGCCATCGGTTTGCTGATCACGGCGTGACCAAAGTGTTTCAGCGCAGCGGCCTGGGTGAAGGTGCCTTCCGGACCGAGATACGCAACCTTCAACGGCTGCTCCAGCGCCAGGCATGACGACATGATCTCGCGGAACAAGCGCGCCATTTCCTCATTGCTCAATGGGCCGCGATTGCGCTCCATGACCCGCTTGAGCACCGCCGCTTCACGTTCGGGGCGATAAAACACAGGCTCTTCACCTTCGGCGAGGCCGGCCATCTTGACCCGAGCCACTTCCTGGGCGCAGCGAGCGCGTTCGCTGATCAGTTCCAGAACCTTTTCGTCCAGGCTGTCGATGCGCACCCGCAGCGCTTTGAGTTCCTGCTCGGACATCAGCCGTGCTCCTTCTCGAATTCAGCCATGTAGGCCACCAGCGCCTCTACGGCGTCCAGGCCCAAGGCGTTGTAGATCGACGCGCGCATGCCGCCGACCGAGCGGTGACCCTTGAGATTGAGCAGATCGCGGGCCTCGGCACCGGCCAGGAACGGCTTGTCCAATCGCTCGTCCGCCAGACGGAATGGCACGTTCATCCAGGACCGGGCGTTAGGGCTGATCGGGTTGGTGTAAAAGTCGCTGCCGTCAATGAACCCGTAGAGGCGGTCTTTCTTGGCTCGATTGCGTTTCTCCATCGCCTCGACACCGCCCTGCTCTTTCAGCCACTCGAACACAAGGCCCGAGAGGTACCACGAATAGGTGGCGGGGGTGTTGTACATCGAGCCGTTGTCGGCGGAGATCTTGTAGTCGAGCATGGTCGGGCAACTGCTGCGGGCCCGCCCTAGCAGGTCTTCGCGCACGATGACCACCACCAGACCGCTCGGACCGATGTTTTTCTGCGCGCCCGCATAGATCAGCCCGAATTGAGAGACGTCGATAGGGCGTGACAGGATGTCCGAAGACATGTCGACGACCAACGGAACATCACCCGTCTCGGGGACCCAGTCGAATTGCAAGCCACCGATGGTTTCATTGGAAGCGTAGTGGACGTAGGCAGCGTTTTGGGTCAGTTGCCATTCGTTCTGGCCAGGAATCGCCAGGTAATCGTAGGGCTTGGCGCTGGCGGCCACGTTGACGTTACCGAATCGGCGAGCTTCCTCGATGGCCTTTTTCGACCAGATGCCGGTTTCGATGTAATCCGCCGTGCCGTTTTCCGGCAGCAGGTTGAGCGGGATTTCGGCAAACTGCTGGCTCGCCCCCCCTTGCAGGAAGAGAATCCGGTAGTTGGAGGGAACGGACAGCAGCTCGCGCAGATCCTGCTCGGCCTTCACGGCGATGGCGGTGTAATCGTCGCTGCGATGACTCATCTCCATCACTGACAAGCCCTTGCCATGCCAATCCAGCATCTCGGCCTGGGCGCGCTGCAGGACGGCATCAGGAAGCGCGGCAGGGCCGGCACAGAAGTTAAAGGCTCGCTTGCTCATATCCACTCTCGTCAACTCGTTGAATTCGAAACGGCTGCAGCCTGGGCCTTCACGGCGCGGCGGCAGCTCTGGCCAAAGCCAAGAGGGCCCGCGAAGGGCCCTCTCATACAACGTCTATCAGTCCTGCGACTCTTCTTCGTCGGCGGCGCCATCGACTTGGAGATCACCACCGGCCTCGTCGGCGTCGGCCAGGTCGATCGCTTCACCTTCCAGCGTCTCGCCATCGATGCCTTCGCCATCCAGCTCATCGCCCTCGACTTCCGAAGGCTCCTGAACCCGCTCAAGCCCCACCAGCGTTTCATCTTTGGCCAGCTTGATCAGGGTCACGCCTTGAGTGTTACGCCCCAGGCTCGACACTTCGCCGACGCGGGTACGGACCAACGTGCCCTGATCGGAAATCAGCATGATCTCCTCACCGTCCTGCACCTGAACCGCGCCGACCAGACGACCGTTACGCTCATTGCTGACCATGGCGATCACGCCCTGTCCGCCACGCTTGTACTCAGGGAACTCGGTGATCGCCGTGCGCTTGCCGTAGCCACGCTCGGAGGCGGTAAGGATCTGGCTGCCCTCTTCCGGAATCAACATGGAGATCAGCTTCTGGCCTTCCTGGAGACGCATGCCGCGCACGCCGCGGGCGGTACGCCCCATGGCCCGCACTTCGGATTCCTTGAAGCGCGTCACCTTGCCCCCGTCGGAGAACAGCATGATTTCCTGCTCGCCATCGGTGATGGCGGCGGAAATCAGAATGTCGCCTTCGTCCAGTTCCAGCGCGATCAAGCCCGAGCTGCGCTGACGGCTGAAGGCCACCAGCGGCGTCTTCTTGACGGTGCCGTTGGCGGTGGACATGAAGATGAACGGCGCCTTCTTCTTGTCCGCGGCCTTGAGACGCGCCTTGCGTTCCTCTTCACTCTCGTTGGCGTTCTCGATGTCTTCGACATCCACGTCCACGCCTTCAGCCTCTTCCTCGTCAGCCCGCTTGCGCATGGCTTCGAGATCGACCGGCAGCATGGTGGTGATGTACTCACCTTCGGTCAGCGGCAACAGGTTGACCAGCGGACGACCGCGGGCGGCGCGTGACGCCTCCGGAATCTCGTAGGTCTTGAGCCAATACACCTTGCCCTTGCTGGAGAACATCAACAGCGTGGTATGGCTGTTGGCGACCAGCAGATGGGCGATGTAGTCCTCGTCCTTGATACCGGTGGCCGACTTGCCTTTGCCGCCACGGCGCTGGGCCTGATAGACGGCCAGCGGCTGAGTCTTGGCGTAGCCCCCGTGGGAGATGGTCACGACGCGCTCTTCTTCCGGGATCATGTCGCCGAGGGTCAGGTCCAGGCGCGCATCGAGGATTTCGGTGCGGCGAGCGTCGCCGTATTCGGCACGGATCAGTTCCAGCTCCTCGCGGATGACTTCCATCAGGCGCGTGGAACTGTTGAGGATGCGGATCAGCTCGCCGATCTGGGTCAGGATTTCCTGATATTCGGTCAGCAGCTTCTCGTGTTCCAGCCCGGTCAGGCGGTGCAGTCGCAGCTCCAGAATCGCCTGAGCCTGCTCAGGTGAAAGGAAATACTTGCCGTCACGCAGGCCGTATTGCGGGTCGAGGTTTTCCGGACGGGACGATTCGGCGCCAGCGCGCTCGATCATCTCGACCACCGCGCTCGACTCCCAAGGCGTATTGATCAGCCCTTCCTTGGCTTCGGCCGGGGTCGGCGAGGCCTTGATCAGCTCGATCACCGGATCGATGTTAGACAGGGCCACCGCCTGACCTTCGAGAATGTGCGCACGCTCACGCGCCTTGCGCAGTTCGAACACGGTCCGGCGGGTGACGACTTCACGGCGATGGCGAATGAAGGCTTCCAGCAGATCCTTCAGGTTCAGGATGCGCGGGCGACCATCGATCAACGCGACGATGTTGATGCCGAAGACGCTTTGCAGCTGGGTCTGAGCGTAGAGGTTGTTGAGGATGACCTCAGGCACTTCGCCTCGACGCAACTCGATCACCACGCGCATGCCGTCCTTGTCGGACTCATCGCGCAGTTCGGTGATGCCTTCGAGCTTCTTCTCTTTGACCAGTTCGGCGATCTTCTCGATCAGCCGCGCCTTGTTCAACTGGTACGGCAGCTCGGTGACGACGATCTGCTGGCGGCCACCGACCTTGTCGATGTCCTCGACGACGGAGCGGGCACGCATATAGATGCGGCCACGACCGGTCTTGTAGGCTTCGACGATCCCCGCGCGGCCGTTGATGATGCCGGCGGTCGGGAAATCAGGACCGGGGATGTATTGCATCAACTCATCGACGGTCAGGTTGTTGTTGTCGATGAGGGCCAGGCAACCATCGATGACTTCACCGAGGTTGTGCGGCGGAATGTTGGTCGCCATGCCCACGGCGATACCGCTGGAACCGTTGACCAGCAGGTTGGGAATACGGGTCGGCATGACTGCCGGAATCTGTTCGGTGCCATCGTAGTTGGGCACCCAGTCGACGGTTTCTTTATGCAGATCCGAGAGCAGTTCGTGAGCCAGCTTGGTCATGCGCACTTCGGTGTATCGCATGGCGGCGGCGTTGTCGCCATCCACCGAACCGAAGTTGCCCTGACCGTCTACCAGCAGGTAGCGCAGGGAGAAAGGCTGGGCCATACGCACGATGGTGTCGTAGACCGCAGTGTCACCGTGGGGGTGGTATTTACCGATGACGTCACCGACCACACGGGCGGATTTCTTGTACGGCTTGTTCCAGTCGTTACCCAGTTCGCTCATCGCGTAGAGGACACGCCGGTGCACGGGCTTCAAGCCGTCGCGCGCATCGGGCAGAGCACGTCCGACGATGACGCTCATCGCGTAGTCGAGGTAGGACTGCTTCAGCTCGTCTTCGATATTGACCGGGAGGATTTCTTTGGCCAGTTCGCCCATGAGAAGCCTGATTCCTTTTTCTGGTGAAACCTCGCCCTCCCCTCCGGGATGAACGAAGCTCGCCGCTGCCGACAATTGCCTGGCAGCGACTTACGACAAATCAGCGAGTTAAGCCATGGATTTGCGCAGTGAAGGGAGCCGCAACGCGCCCCCTTGGAAACCGCCGGATGTTACCACAACCGTGGTCAGGCACGAAGCGTTTGAGCACGTCGAAAACGCGCCATTTCGCCAGCAGGGGCCTGAGAGGCGCCTACAGGGCGCGCCCGCCATTGCCCGGCACACCGTAGCGCCCGTGCCGAAATGCTCAATGGAGGCGTTTACGGCACATCAACTGCGCGATTTTGGCCGTATCGGGCCGCTCGACGACGCCCTTTTCGGTCACGATGACATCGATCAGGTCCGCCGGCGTCACGTCGAAGACCGGATTGATGGTGTCAACTTCCGCACCAAGACGCTGACCGCCGAGCGACAGGAGTTCGGCGCCAGCCCGCTCTGGCACAGAGATGTCCTCGCCACTGGCCAGGTTCAGGTCGATGGTCGAACTCGGTGCCACGACCATGAACCGCACACCATGGTGCATCGCTGCGACCGCCAGTTGGTAGGTACCGATCTTGCCGGCCACGTCACCATTGGCCGTGATGTGATCGGCTCCGACCACGACCCAGGTGATGCCCTTGGTCTTCATCAGGTGCGCGGCAGCCGAGTCGGCGCTGACAGTGACCGGAATCCCCTCGTTGGCCAGCTCCCAGGCCGTCAATCGCGAACCGTTCAGCCAAGGCCGGGTTTCTCCGGCGTAGACTCGCTCGATCATGCCTTCTATATAAGCGGCACGAATCACCCCCAGCGCGGTGCCGAAACCGCCTGTGGCGAGGGCACCGGCGCTGCTGTGAGTGAGGACGGTCTGCAGGTTGCCCTGCTGCTTGCGAATCAGCTCGGCGCCCAGTTGCGCCATGGTCAGGTTGGCCTCGCGGTCGCTTTCGTGAATGGCCATCGCCTCGGCCTCCATCACCGCGACCGGGTCCTCATGCGGCTTGATCCGGTAAAGCCGCTCGCGCATGCGGTTGAGCGCCCAGAAAAGGTTGGCCGCCGGGGACCAGGCATTGGCCAGCCTGTCGAAATCCTCCTCCAGTGCCATCTGCCAGTCACCGCCGGCCGCGATACGGTCCACCACCGCCAGCACCAGACCATAGGCCGCAGCGATACCAATGGCGGGCGCACCGCGCACCACCATCGCCTGAATGGCCGCGGCCACCTCATCTGCCGTGTCGTAGCGCAGCCAGGTCTCCTCGAAGGGCAAGGCCCGCTGGTCCAGCAGATACAACGCGCGGTCCCGCCAATCGATGGCTTTCACCTTCTCCGCAGCCAATAGTCGATCGCGCATTGCACACCCCACATAAAGAATTACCAAAGTCAGAGCATTCGGACCGCTCGTACCTCAAGCGATCACCGAACCTCAGCTTTCGCGCGCCACCTGGCTCGCACCATTTCACATGGCGCCTCGGATCAAATGGCCAGCGGCCAAAAAAGCCGCCGATTATAACGAGCCGCGAGTCAAGGTGCTCGGGTATACTTCGCCCTCCGCGTATTGCGCCACTGGAAGCCCGCGCCATGCCTCGTTCCGACGCCCCGCTTGACCTCCTCCTGTTGCCGGACTGGCTGGTGCCGGTCGAGCCCGCAGGTGTCGTCCTGCAACAGCACGGAATCGGCATTCGCAATGGCCTCGTCGCTTATATCGGCCCCAAGGCCGAAGCCTTGCGTCAGAACGCCGTCGAGGTTCGTGAGCTGCCAGGCATGCTGCTCGCCCCGGGCCTGATCAACGCCCATGGCCATGCGGCGATGACGCTGTTTCGCGGCCTTGCCGATGACCTGCCACTGATGACCTGGCTGCAGGATCACATCTGGCCTGCCGAGGGCAAATGGGTGGACGAAGACTTCGTTCGTGACGGCACCGACATTGCCATCGCCGAGCAGCTCAAAGGCGGCATCACCTGTTTTTCTGACATGTATTTCTTTCCAAAGGTCGCCTGCGACCGGGTGCACAACGGTGGCATTCGCGCACAGATCACCGTGCCCGTGCTCGACTTTCCGATACCAGGTGCTCGGAACGCCGACGAAGCGCTGCACATCGGCGTCGAACTGTTCAACGATCTGGCCCACCACGACCGCATCAAAGTCGCCATGGGGCCTCATGCGCCCTACACCGTCAGCGATGAGAACCTGGAGAAGATCCGGGTCATCGCCGACGAGCTGGATGCCGCGATCCACATGCACGTGCACGAAACGGCGTTCGAGGTGAACGAAGCCGTCAAGCAGCGCGGCGAACGCCCACTGGCACGCCTCAAGCGCCTGGGCCTGCTGGGGCCGCGCTTTCAGGCCGTGCACATGACCCAGATCAGCGACGAAGATCTGGCGATGCTCGTCGAGAGCAACACCAGCGTGATTCATTGCCCTGAATCGAACATGAAGCTGGCCAGCGGATTCTGCCCGGTCGAACGGCTGTGGCAGGCCGGGGTCAATGTCGCCATCGGCACCGATGGCGCAGCCAGCAACAATGATCTGGATCTGCTGGGGGAAACCCGCACCGCCGCCCTGCTGGCCAAGGCGGTTTCCGGTTCGGCCACTGCGCTGGACGCCCATCGCGCGCTGCGCATGGCAACGCTCAACGGGGCTCGGGCACTGGGCATCGAGGACCACACTGGCTCACTGGAGCTTGGCAAGGCTGCCGACATGGTCGCCTTCGACCTTACCGGGCTCGCGCAGCAACCGATCTACGATCCGGTCTCCCAACTGGTCTACGCCAGTGGCCGCGATTGCGTCACCCATGTCTGGGTCGCGGGCAAGGCGCTGCTGCAAGACAAGCGGTTGACCCGCATGGACGAGTCCGCGCTGATACGCACCGCCAAGGCCTGGGGCAACCGGATTGCCGCCAAGGGCTGAACCGATTTTCAACGTCACGGCACTGGCCGTGGCCTGACACCGAATCAAACGTTTCAGAGGGATCACATATGAGCAACGTCGACCACGCCGAAATCGCCAAATTCGAAGCACTGGCCCATCGCTGGTGGGACCGCAACAGCGAATTCAAACCGTTGCACGACATCAACCCGCTGCGGGT
This sequence comes from Pseudomonas sp. GD03842, assembly GCF_029841165.1. Lineage (NCBI taxonomy): Bacteria > Pseudomonadati > Pseudomonadota > Gammaproteobacteria > Pseudomonadales > Pseudomonadaceae > Pseudomonas > Pseudomonas sp. GD03842. The sequence goes on from NZ_JAOCEA010000012.1 coordinate 148,475, forward strand.
GAACTGGATCGACGAACGGGTCAGCCTGGCGGGCAAGAAAGTGCTCGACGTGGGTTGCGGCGGCGGCATTCTGAGCGAGGCGATGGCCCTGCGGGGCGCGTCCGTGACCGGGATCGACATGGGCGAAGCGCCGCTGGCCGTCGCGCAGCTGCATCAATTGGAGTCGGGCGTGAACGTCGAGTACCGCCAGATCACCGCCGAGGCCCTGGCCGAGGAAATGCCCGAGCAGTTCGATGTGGTGACCTGCCTCGAAATGCTCGAACACGTACCGGATCCTTCTTCGGTCATCCGTGCGTGCCACAAAATGGTCAAGCCGGGCGGGCAGGTGTTTTTTTCCACGATCAACCGCAATCCGAAGGCTTACCTGTTCGCGATCATCGGCGCCGAGTACATCATGAACCTGCTGCCGCGCGGCACCCATGACTTCAAGAAATTCATCCGCCCATCCGAGTTGGGCGCCTGGAGCCGCAGCACGGGCCTGACGGTCAAGGACATCATCGGACTGACCTACAACCCGCTGACCAAGCACTACAAACTGGCCGCCGACGTCGACGTCAACTACATGATCCAGACGCTGAGAGAGGGCTGATCCATGCGTTTGAGAGCAGTTCTTTTCGACATGGACGGCACGCTGCTCGACACCGCGCCGGACTTCATCGCGATCTGTCAGGGGATGCTGGCGGACCGAGGTTTTCCGGCGGTGGCGGACAAATTGATTCGGGACGAAATTTCCGGCGGGGCAAAGGCCATGGTGTCGGCCGCCTTCGCGATGTCGCCCAACGAACCGGAATTCGAGGCGCTGCGCCTGGAATTCCTCGAGCGTTACCAGCAAGACTGCGCGGTGCACACAGCCCTGTTCGAAGGGATGCCCGAGTTACTGGCCGATCTCGAAAAGGCCAGGTTGATCTGGGGGGTGGTCACCAACAAACCGGTACGCTTCGCTCAACCGATCATGGAGCGGCTGGGCCTGGATCAACGCTCGGCAGTCTTGATCTGTCCAGACCACGTGTCCAAGAGCAAGCCGGACCCCGAGCCGCTGTTGCTGGCGTGCAAGATGCTCGATCTCGACCCGGCCAGCGTGCTGTTCGTCGGTGACGACCTTCGCGATATCGAATCCGGCCGCGACGCCGGGACCAAGACCGCCGCCGTGCGCTACGGCTACATCCATCCCCACGACAACCCCGATCACTGGGGGGCAGACGTGGTCGTGGACCATCCGCTGGAGCTGCGCCGCGTGCTCGACAACGCACTGTGTAGCTGCTGAGAAGCCTGATCTGCCTCCGGCCCGAAGGGGCAGGAGGCAGAGGCACACCGGCTATCCATTCAAGGACCCTCCCATGTTCAACTACTCCGCCCGCCCCGATCTGCTCAAGAACCGCATCATTCTGGTCACCGGCGCAGGCCGTGGGATCGGTGCCGCAGCAGCCAGGACGTACGCCGCCCACGGCGCAACCGTGCTGTTGCTGGGCAAGACCGAATCGAACCTGACAACCGTCTACGACGAAATCGAAGCGGCCGGCCACCCGCAGCCGGTCGTCATCCCCTTCAATCTGGAAACCGCGCTGCCTTACCAGTACGACGAACTGGCCGCCATGATCGAAGCCCAATTCGGGCGCCTGGACGGGCTGTTGCATAACGCGTCGATCATCGGCCCTCGGACCCCGGTCGAGCAGTTATCCGGCGAGCACTTCATGCGCGTGATGCACGTCAACGTCAATGCGATGTTCATGCTGACCGCGGCGTTGTTACCGCTGCTGAAACTGTCGCAAGACGCTTCGGTGGTCTTCACGTCCAGCAGCGTGGGACGCAAGGGTCGCGCTTATTGGGGCGCGTATGGCGTGTCCAAATTCGCCACCGAAGGGTTGATGCAAACCCTGGCCGATGAACTGGAAGACGTGGCCTCGGTTCGCGCCAACAGCATCAACCCCGGAGGCACTCGCACCGAAATGCGCGCCCAGGCGTACCCGGCGGAAAACCCACTGAACAACCCGCCCCCCGAAGCGATCATGCCGGTCTACCTGTACCTGATGGGCCCCGACAGCAAAGGCGTCAACGGCCAGGCGTTCGACGCGCAGAAAAAGACATGACCTGCTGCGCGTCCCGCCCGGGCGCCATCACCTTTCATCCGCTCGACGGTTTTCCGTCGCTTCGCCGTAGTGGCTGGGTCACAGACCGGTTACGTTAGTCAACTCCAAGGCGCCGGAAATGTTCCTTGCCACTGTGAATGACGCTAACCCATTGATCTACATGACGGCTTTCGAAAGCAGGCAAACTGGCATGACTTTCGCTCCGTGCTCGTCAAGCCCTATTAAAGGTGCAGGAGCGAAAACATGAGTTTTCCACCCCCGACGAACGCCATCGATTTTGACAGCGCACGGCTTCAGCGCCTGGGCCTGGTCAGCGTCAACAGCACCGTGCAGCCACCGCTGGATGAAGAGCAATTGCGGCGCAAACTGGCCCTGCAACTGCAGAGCAGTCTGGAAGCGGACAAGATCCTTTCGATGTTCTTTGACAGTGTTCAGCCCTTGATCCCGCTCGGCGCGCTGATTTACCAGCACGGGGACACCGATCTGCGCCTTGAGCTCGGCGAGCGCGGGCGGCATAGCGCCAGCTACCGCATGAGTTTCGAGGGCGAGCCTCTGGGAGAATTCGGCTTTCAACGAGACCGACGCTTCAACGAGCCGGAACTGGCGCAACTGGAGTCCCTGCTGGGCAGCCTGCTGTACCCGCTTCGCAACGCTTTGCTGTACCGCCATGCCAGCCTCAGCGCCCTGCGCGACCCGTTGACCGGGGCAGGCAATCGCATTGCCATGGAGCAATCGCTGACACGGGAAATAGAAATTGCGCGCCGCCAGCAGCAACCGCTATCGGTGTTAATGCTGGATATCGATCATTTCAAGACCATCAACGACACCTATGGCCATGCCACGGGGGATGGGGTTTTGAAAGTTGTCACCCGCACCATCAAGGATCGTCTGCGCAATATCGATCAGGTGTTCAGGTTTGGCGGAGAAGAATTTCTGATCGTGCTGACCAATACCGGTCGTGAGTCGGCTGCGCTGGTCGGCGAACGCCTGCGTCACGCGGCTCTGCAGCTTACCCTTCCCGTCGAGGGTTCTCCGATCGAGTTGACTGTCAGCCTGGGTTGCTCGACGCTGCTGCCGGGAGAGTCCCCCGACAGCCTGTTGCGTCGCGCCGACAGCGCCCTTTATGCGGCCAAGCGTCAGGGCCGGAACCGTCTTGAAATGGCAGGTTAAGCGGGTTCAGGCACGCGCGAAACGACGCTCTCGCAACGCCCCGCTCGCTTCCTGCGGGCGTTCCAGAACCATGCAGCGCTCCAGAAACAAGTACATGTACTCATAACTTTTGCAGATTGCCATTCTCAGGTCGGCCTGCAATTGCTCGCTGGGGTTGTTGCCCGCCAACGTGCAAATGATCTCCAGGGCTTCCCAAGGGTGCGAATCGTCATACTGCGCGTGCATCTTCAGCCATTTCATGGCGCGCTTGCGGATCTCCGGCGGGAACAAATCTGCGTAGGTTTCTTGTGAACATACGACAGCAGACCACTCACCGGTAGCGCCCTCGATGGCGTAGTTGGTGGCTGCGATGGCAACGACCAGCGGCTCCGACGAACAACTGTGCCAGCACCAGTGATTGAGTGCGTGCAGCTCGGACGGAACCCGTTGCGCTTGCAGGTCTTGCAGGGTGACCCCGTGGGCCGCGCTCCAATTTACCCAGTAATCGGCATGGTTGAGCTCGACCCTGATATTGCGCATCAACCAGCGACGCGCCATGTCTTCTCCCGGATGCCGGGCGAAACGGGTTTTGGTCAGGTTCTGAGCCATATAGACCGCAAACTGTTCGACAACAGGCCATCCACCAATCAGGTATTGGCGCATGGTCCTCGAACTGAGCTGACCATCTCGCATGCGTTGATAAAGTTCATGCCCTACCACGCGAGCCTTGGCTTCACTGCAATCCTCGATCAATTGCTGTGCCCAAGCCGGGTAACTGCTGGCATCCATCAGCGGACCGGTTCTAATGAACATATCGATCACTGTGTAGCTCCTAGTTTTATGTTGCATGGGGTCGCTCAGCGAAAAGTCCCAGGTGCGCTGAACAACATGGGGGTCTGCCTCGCGGGCCGTGCGTGCAGACATTCACAGGTGAATAATTGCGGCCGCTCAATAACATACCCCTGAGCGTAGTCCACCCCGATTTCCAATAACGCCTGCTCTATCTGAGGGCTCTCGACGAACTCGGCGATCGTCTGTTTGCCCATCACGTGCCCGATATGGTTAATCACTTCCACCATCGCCCGGTTGACCGGATCGTCGAGCATGTCTTTTACGAAACTGCCATCAATCTTGAGAAAATCCACAGGCAAATGTTTCAAGTAAGCGAATGACGACATGCCTGCACAGAAGTCATCCAAGGAAAACCGACATCCCAGACTTTTGAGCTCGTTAATGAACCGAATGGCGCTGCCCAAATTGGCGATCGCACTGGTTTCGGTGATCTCGAAACAGATAAGTTCAGGAGGAATTGCATAAATCTGGAACTGCTGTCGCAAATATTCGAGAAAAGCGTCATCGCCGATGCTGGAGCCGGACAAGTTGATGGCGCATACCGCCATCGGCCCTTGCCGGTGATTGTCCTGCAAACAGTCGGCGATCACCTTGAACACGTTCTGCACCACCCAGCGATCCAGCGTCGTCATCATGCCGTATCGCTCGGCGGCAGGAATGAAACTGTCCGGCAGGATCAGGCGGCCGGATTCATCCTTGAGCCGCAGCAAAATCTCGACATGGCCGCTGTCCGCGTGGCCATCCAACGCCCCACGGTTACCCAGGTAGGCGATTTCCTGAGAGTAGAGACAGAAGCGATTGTCCTCTAGGGCCATATGAAGACGCTGAATCCACGCCATTTCGCCAAAGCGGGTCGACAGCTCCGAGTCGTCATCGTGATACACCTGCACGCGGTTGCGACCTTTCTCCTTGGCCATGTAGCAGGCCATGTCCGCCGCACGTAGGGACGCCTCAAGGGTGGTGGGTGAGTTCGATACATGAACCAGACCGATACTGACCGTGGTCATGAACGGTCGGCCCTTCCATACGAAATGCAGGCTTTCGACGGTCTGTCGCAGACCTTCAGCGATTTTCTCCGCCGCATCCGGCGCGCAATGCTCCAGCAGGATCCCGAACTCGTCGCCCCCCAGCCTGGCCAGGGTGTCCCCGTCACGGATGCCTTGCTGCAGCAAAGCACAGATATGCCGGAGTAATTCGTCGCCCGCCGCGTGGCCGCAGGTGTCGTTGACCAGCTTGAACTGGTCCAGGTCAAGGAACATCACCGCATGGTGCCCCGGCTGATGGGCCAAACCGTTCAAGGCCAGTTCGAGCCGGTATTCGAATTCACGACGGTTGGCCAGCCCGGTCAATGCATCGTGGGTCGCTTGCCAGGACAGATTAGCGATGTATTGCCGCTCCTGGGTCATGTCATGGAGCACCAACACTGCCCCGCTGACGTTGCCGTCGGTGCGGATTGGAGAGCCCACCAAGGCAACGGAAACCGTGCTGCCATCCAGCCGCTGAATGAGTTTGGAGTTTTCGCTGCCGCCAGCCAGCTTTCCACTCAAAATGTGCTCAATCAGGGTGGAGCTGTCTTTCTGGTCGTTTTCATCGAGCAGGTTGAACAACGCAGCGAGGGGCAGCCCGGTTGCCTGGTCGCTTTTCCAATGGGTCAGCAGTTCAGCCGCAGGATTAAGGTAGGTGATGCCGCCATTGACGTCTGTGGTGATGACCCCGTCGCCGATGGATTCCAAGGTGATCTGCGCCCGCTCCTTCTCGACCTGCAAGGCTGCGGCAAAGGCATGACGCTGCTCCAGCAATTTATGGGTCCGCAACAGCGCGAGAATGATCAGCAGCACGGCAGTGGTGAGATTGACCACCACCAGGATCCGCAAGATGAGGCGTGAGCCTTCCCCCAGCGCATCGCTGAAGGCCATCGCCGCGGGTGTAACACCTTCATTGATCGCGTTGATGCGCTGTCGCCAAGCCAGCACATCGGCATTGGTGGCGCTGCCATCGACGATGCGCCCGTGCATTTGCCGAGCGACTTCATCCAGCTCCACGAGGTAGTTGTCACCGATCTTCCACAGGTCGATGGCTTTTTCCAAATAGCTGAAATGCCGGAAATTGAGGTAGAGCCAAATGATGCCTCGGGCATCGTCGGGATGGTTACCACCCTGCAGAATGCCTGCATTGGCGCGCGCGATGTCGGGAACCGGCTGATCCATGGCCACCCGCAGGTCGTGCCCGCCCTGAGGAATGGCAATGGCCTTCTGATATTTCAGGTAATCGATCTCGTCGCGACTGTTGGCGTAGAGATTCAAATAATAAATGGCATCTTTTTGGCCCTTCGACCAGAGGCTCTCTCCCCCCACATAACTGCGCACAGCCGACATCATGTACAGGCTGATGCAACCCAGGAGTGCCTGTAACAGCACCACTGCGATGAATGGCCAGACGATGCCCAGAAGACGGGGCTTCTCGAGAATCCGCTTTTGCTTCATGGTGTCCCTTTCATCAGCACTGCCAGATACTCACTTCCCCGACTCAGGCGACCTCCTGAGAACCCGGGACTCGGCTAATTTCCACGATGCAGCGGCTTGCCTCTAATCGCCACCCGAATGAGCCGATGCCACCACTCAAGGGGATAGAGACGTAAATATGACGCTTTTTACACTTTCATTGAATACAGCGCTCAAGCATAGCCCAAGAATTGACGTGTTCCACTGGCGATACGCCATTTGAGAGAAGGATTGAAAAAAACCGACAGGCTGTATCACACCTGTTGCAGGTGACCGTACAAGCGAGCGTAGAGACCGCCTTCGGCGATGAGCTGTTGATGATCACCGTCTTCGGCAATTCGACCGCCGTCGAACACTAGCACCCGATCGGCTTGCTTCACGGCGGACAGACGGTGCGCGATGATCAATGTCGTGCGCCCCATGAGAAAGCGGTTGAGCGCCTGATGCAGGTTGTACTCGGTGGCCGCATCCAGCGCCGAGGTGGCCTCATCGAGGATCACCACCTTTGGATCGGCAAGCACCATCCGCGCAATGGCCAGCCGCTGCCGCTGGCCGCCGGAGAGGCGCACCCCGGAACGGCCAACCACGCTGTCCAACCCTTGCGGCAGCGCCCGAATCGTGTCATCCAGTTGAGCAATTTCCAAGGCTTGCCAGCAGGCCTCGTCGCTGCGCTCGCGTCCCATCGACAGGTTGGCACGCACGGTGTCGTTGAACAGCGCCGGGTGTTGCAGCACCACGGCGACATGCTCGCGAACCGTTTCCAGGCCAATCTCTTCCAGGGTCGCGCCGCCGAAGCGGATACTGCCCGCCCGAGCGCTGTACAAGCCAAGCAGCAATTGGACCAGCGTGCTCTTGCCGCCGCCGCTGGCGCCGACGATGGCGACCTTCTCCCCTGCTGTGATGCTGAGGTCGAGGTGGTCGAGCACCGGCTCTTCGTGGTAGCCGAAGCACAGGCCTCGCACATCGATGCCCACCGTCTTGCGACCGAGAAAAGGGTTGATGCGAGCTTCATATCGCGGCTCATCGGCGCGGGCCAACAGCTCGTTGATGCGCGTCAGTGCGCCGCCCGCCGCATAGAAGGCGTATTGCAAGTTCAGCAGTTGCTCGACCGGCCCGATCATGAACCACAGGTAGCTGAACACAGCCAGCATGTGGCCGATGGAGAGGTCCGAGAACAGGACGGTCAACATCGCCGCTGCGCGAAAGATGTCGATGCCGAACTGGAACAGCAGCCCACTGGCACGGCCTGACGCATCGCTTTTCCATTGCGAAGACACCGCGTAGTCGCGGACTTCCCTGGCGCGCCCGCCCAAAAGCCCCAGGAAATAGCCCTGCCGATTTCCGGCACGGATCTCCTGAATGGCGTCGAGGGTTTCGGTGAGCGCCTGGGTGAAGCGCGAAGTGCTGTCATTCTCAAGCTTCTTGAGGTGTTTGACGCGCTTGCCCAGCTTGACGGTGGCGTAAATCACCAACGGGTTGAACAGCAGGATGAGCAGGGCCAGTTGCCAGTGCATCCACACCAGGATCGCCGCCGTGCCCGTCAGCGTCAGCATCGCCACGAGGAACTTGCTCAGGGTTTCGCCAACGAATTTGTCCAGCGTGTCCAGGTCAGTCACCAGATGCGCTGTCACCGTACCGCTGCCCAGGCTTTCATATTCTCCCAGGGAAATCCGTTTGAGCCGCTCGATCAGGCGGACACGAATCCGATAGACAATGTCTTTGGACAGGCCCGCGAACAGCCGGGCCTGAATGACGTTGAACAGCAACGCCCCCAAACGTAGGCACAAGGTGGTTAGCAGCATCAAGCCGATATAGCCCACCGGCTTGTGCAGGCTTTCCGGCAAAAAGTGATTCATGAACAACAGGGCGCCATTACCTTTGCCCAGTAACACTTCATCGACCAACAGCGGCAGCAGCAGAGGGATCGGCACCGAGCACAGCACCGCCAGAACCGCGACGCCGTTGGCGATCCATAGGGCTTTCTTGTGGGTCAGGGCCAGGCGGCGAATCTGCGCCCAGTCAAGGCGATCGCCCCGCCCAGCGGCACCCTCTACGACCGCTCTGTCCGAAGTCTCGATGTCGGAAGCGTCACGCACAGGCCGCGCGCTCCAGCCACCGACCGAGCAACGGCGCCAACGCTTCCAGAGGCTGGTAGCCGTTGGTCAGCAAGGCCAACTGGCCGTCGCGCTCGGCCAGCAAGGTCGGGAAACCGGCAATGCCCAGGTCTTGCACCCAAGCGAAATCCGACGCGGTGGCGGCGTGCTGCTCGGCACTGTCGAACGCTGCGGCGAACTCGATCCGCGGCAGCCCCGCCCGTTCGGCCAGCTCGGCCAGCACCGAGGCCTTGGTAGTGTCCCGCCCCTGGAGGTAGAACGCCCGCTGGATTTGCCCGACCAGTTTCCAGGCGATGTCCGGCGCCAGGCTGCGAGCAGCAACGATGGCGCGGCAGGCCGGTTCTGTGTCATAGACAAAACCGTCAGGCAAAGCGTCTTCGAATTTGAACGACTGACCCGTCGTTTCCTGAACGGCACGCCAGTGTTCCAGGATGTAGCGTTTGGTCGTGGGTTCCAGGGCTGCCCCACTGCCGGTGCGCAAACCGCCCAGCACCAGGTGCAACGGCACGCCAGCCGCATCCGCCTGCTCGACCAGTGCTTCGGCGACCGGCGCGAAGCCCCAGCACCATGAACACATCGGGTCCATCACATAAAGCAGGCGAGCGGGCATGGTTCAAGCCTCGTGGGTCTGTTTTTCTTCCGTTTGAGCATCCAGCAAGCGGTAGTTGCGACCGATGGGGTGCGGCTGATTGCGTGCCTTGGCCAGTTCGATCTGCTTCTGCCGGTCGATGGCGCTGCGACGGGTCTTCTCGCTCAGCGTATCCCAGCAGTGCGGGCAACTGACGCCCGGCGAATAATGCTCGCTGGCACGGTCTTCGGCGCTGATCGGCGTGCGGCAGGCGTGGCATTGATCGTAGTCACCCTCGCTCAGATCGTGGCGCACGGTCACGCGGTTGTCGAACACGAAGCAGTCGCCGCGCCAGGCGCTTTCTTGCTGCGGGACTTCCTCGAGGTATTTGAGGATGCCGCCCTTGAGGTGATAGACCTCTTCGAAGCCCTCACCGAGCATATAGCTCGACGCCTTTTCACAGCGAATGCCGCCCGTGCAGAACATCGCGACCTTCTTGTGCTTCGCCGGGTCGAAGTGCGCCTTGATGTAGTCCGGGAACTCGCGGAAGGTGGTGGTTTTCGGGTCGATGGCGCCTTCGAAGGTGCCGATGGACACTTCGTAGTCGTTGCGGGTGTCGATCAGCAGGACTTCAGGGTCAGCGATCAAAGCGTTCCAGTCTCGCGGTTCGACGTAGGTGCCCACGGCCTTGTTCGGATCGACGCCGGGTACGCCCAACGTGACGATCTCTTTTTTCAGCTTCACCTTGGTGCGATAGAACGGCTGCTCGTCACAGTAAGATTCCTTGTGGTCGACGTCGACCAGACGCGGATCGTTGCGCAACCAGGCCAGCAGACCATCAATGCCCTCGCGGGTACCGGACACTGTGCCATTGATGCCTTCTTCTGCCAGCAGCAAGGTGCCTTTGACGCCGTTGTCAACCAAGGTCTTGAGCAGGGGTTCACGCAGCTCGACGTAGTCAGTCAAGGTGACGAATTTGTACAGCGCCGCGACGACGATAGGTGCGGGTTGAGTCATGTTGCATCTCCAGGTGGTGACCCTCGCAAAGGGCCTACCGGATGAAAATTCGATGGAAAGCGCGCTGATTGGGCAACGCGGCGCGGATTCTATCAAACATCGGCGACGAGCAGACAGGGTGGTGATCGATGGGGAGATTGACGCAAATCAATAGAGAAGAGAGCAGCGCACCGCAGGAGCGTGCTTGCCCGCGATGGCGTCGTGTCAGTCAACTGTCCGACATAGACGATAGCATTCGCGGGCAAGCACGCTCCTACAGGACTCAGCGCGACTAAGGCTCAGTCATGCCCCCCGGCACAGGTCGGCGACGCGGGCGCGGCGCCCAGCTTCGCCCACTCTTGCGGGGTATAGGTGTGCAGCGCCAGGGCATGAAACTCACCCATCAACCCCCCCAGCAGGCCATAGACCTTCTGGTGGCGCTTGACGGCATTGAGGCCAGCGAACTGTTCGCTGACCACCACGGCCTTGTAATGGGTGTCGGTGCCACGGCTGTGCATATGGCTTTCGTTGAGCACCTGCAGGTACTCAGGCTGAAAGACCGCCAACGCCGATTCGATACGCTGTTGCATGCTCATGTGAGGTTTCGCTTATGGCTTCTTGGCCGGGGCGCCCTTGGCGGCTGCCGGGGTCAGCTCCTTGGTCATCGACTCCAGCAGACCGGTGACCACAGGTACTGCCGGTTGCAGTTTGTCCTGAGTCAGCTGGAACGACTGCTGGCTGATCTGCGGCATCTTGGCCTGGACCTTCTTGCCCAGTGGCGATTCATAGAACGCGACCAGGTCCTTGAGCTCCTGCTCGGTGAAGTTGTCGGTGTACAGCTTGACCATGTCAGGCTGCAGCTTGTCCCAGCCAATGGCCTTGTCCAGTGCAGCGTTGGCCTGGGCCTGGTATTTCTCCAGCACGGCTTTCTTGGAATCCGGGGCTTTGGTTTCGGCGAAGCGCTGAGCGAACATTTGCTGCGCTTGCATGTAGATAGGCGCACCCAACTGGTCGGCGTGAGCCAGTTTGAGGAACGCTACGGCACTGGCCTCATGGCTGGCGGTGGCAGCAAAAGCCTGGCCGCTGGCACATACCAGAGCGACCGCAGCACAGAGAGCGCGAAGACGGGTCATCGAGTTTCCTTATCTAGCAGGCGAGGCTGAACCCCAAGGGCCGACATTCTGCGCCCCTTTTCCCCCCGCGCTCAACCCCCGCCGCTACGAGCGGTCGTACCATCGCCGGATCCACTACAGTTCATCGCTGCATGAGCCGCTTTTTCGCACACCCGTGCTACCGCGCAGCCGCCGATGGGAACCGAACCGGCCTGCGGGGTACTAAACTGCGCTATTCGACCCCAAGGAGTGATTCCAGTGAGCCGTACCGAAACCGACAGCATAGGTCCGATCGAAGTCCCCGAAGACGCTTACTGGGGGGCTCAAACGCAACGCTCTCTGATCAACTTCGCCATCGGGCAGGAGCACATGCCGCTGCCCGTACTGCATGCGCTGGCGCTGATCAAGAAGGCCGCCGCCCGGGTCAACGACCGCAACGGTGACCTGCCGGCCGACATCGCGCGACTGATCGAGCAGTCTGCCAATGAAGTGCTTGGTGGCAAATTCGACGACCAGTTCCCTCTGGTGGTGTGGCAGACCGGCAGCGGCACGCAGAGCAACATGAACGTCAATGAAGTGATCGCTGGACGTGCCAACGAACTGTCGGGGAAAGGCCGTGGCGGCAAATCCCCGGTGCACCCCAACGACCACGTCAACCGCTCGCAGAGCTCCAACGATTGCTTCCCGACCGCCATGCACATCGCTGCGGCGCAAGCGGTCAAAGAGCAGTTGCTGCCCGCCATCGCCGAGCTGTCCGCCGGTATTGCCGAGCAGTCGGCGCGCCATATGAAGCTGGTGAAGACCGGGCGCACCCACATGATGGACGCCACGCCTATCACCTTCGGGCAGGAGCTGTCGGCCTATGTCGCACAACTGGACTACGCCGAAAAGAGCATTCGTGCGGCCCTGCCGGCTGTTTGTGAGCTGGCCCAGGGCGGCACGGCAGTGGGCACGGGACTGAACGCGCCCCACGGTTTCGCCGAGGCCGTCGCGGCCGAACTGGCGGCGCTGTCGGGCCTGCCGTTCGTGACCGCACCGAACAAATTCGCCGCGTTGGCCGGCCATGAGCCACTGACAGCACTGTCCGGGGCACTGAAAACCCTGGCCGTGACCTTGATGAAAATTGCCAACGATTTGCGGCTGTTGGGCTCCGGCCCACGGGCTGGCCTGGCGGAGGTCAAGCTGCCTGCCAACGAGCCGGGCAGTTCGATCATGCCCGGCAAGGTCAACCCCACCCAATGCGAAGCGCTGTCAATGCTGGCCTGCCAGGTCATGGGCAACGACGCCACGATCGCCTTCGCGGCGAGCCAGGGCCATCTGCAACTGAACGTGTTCAAGCCGGTGATCATTCACAACGTGCTGCAATCGATTCGACTGCTGGGCGACGGTTGCCGCAACTTCAATGAACACTGCATCGCCGGCCTGGAGCCTGACGCCGGAAAAATGGCCGAGCACCTGGAACGTGGCCTGATGCTGGTCACCGCGCTGAACCCGCACATTGGCTATGACAAATCGGCACAGATTGCCAAGAAGGCTTACAGCGAGGGGCTGACGTTGCGCGAAGCGGCCCTGCAACTGGGCTTCTTGACCGATGCCGAATTCGACGCCTGGGTACGCCCGGAAAAAATGCTCGAGGCGGGCAGCAATGGCTGACCCGATCAGCGGTGCCACTCCCCTGGAGGGCTATGGCAAACGCATTCTGATGGTCATTGGCTCGCCGAAGACCATCAGTCTTTGCCACGCGCTGGGCGACGCCTACGCCCAGGGCGCGCGCAGTCAGGGCCATGTGGTGCGCGTGCTCAAACTGGAGGAGCTGCAATTCGACCCCACGCTGCACAACGGCTATGCGTCGAGCCAGACGCTGGAGCACGACCTGCTCGAAGCCCAGCGAGAAATCCACTGGGCCCAGCATCTGGTTTTCGTCTATCCGGTATGGTGGGGCGGGCTGCCCAGCCTGCTCAGCGGGTTCTTCGAACGGGTGCTGATGCCCGGTTTCGCATTCAAGGCCCACGGGCGTCATCACCCCAGCAATGAATTGCTCAAAGGACGGACTGCGGAAATGCTGGTCACACTGGACACGCCTTCACGCTATTTCCGTTGGGTGTTCAAAGCGCCCGCCCACCGGCAGATCAAACACGCGATCCTCGAGTTCTGCGGCATCAAGACCACTCGACTGACAGAATTTTCCCCGGTCAGAACGTCGTCGGAGGAACAACGCCAGCAGTGGATTCACCAGGCGGAGGCTCTGGGCAGGCGTTGACGCATGGCCACCACAGGCCAGTACGCAGGCCTGCACAAACGGAGTAGAGTAGCCATCAGCCAGCTGAGCGATCCGTGTCACGCTGTGGATTGCTCATCGCACTGCCCGTTCAGGTCGACCCGGCCTGATCGCCCCTTCAACGCCATGCCGGAGCAGGCCATGTTGAACAAGCGTGAGCAAGACCCCACCCCTGCCGTGCACTTTCGCACTGACCGCGTCTCTCGCGTCAATGGCCTGTATTTCTTCAGCACCCGTGAAAATACCCTGGAAGGGCCGTTTTTCACCAAGGAAGACGCCGAACGCGAAACTGACGCTTACATTCGCCGGATGCAGGCCCAAAAGGGCGTACTGCTCGACCCGCCCTCCTCTCTCAATGGCTGACGCTCAGGCGTGATTACGGCGAAACGTGTCCTCGCCCATCGCCTCGATCTGCCCTTCGATCAACGCATCGAACGGGCGCAACAGCGCGTCGAATGCCCTTTCAGGTTCGAGCGTGTGCAGCGCGTGGACGATGGCTTCCAGTGTCGACAAGGCGTCAGGGCCCGGCGCCTTGCGCAGCCGATAGCGTGACGCCGGGGCGCTGTGGAGGGTGACGCGCGGCAATGCGGCCAGCGACGGATTGAGGTGCAAGAGTTTGCGCGCCTTGCGCCAGGTGCCATCCGGCACGACCAGCAGTACGGGGCTGCCATCACCGCCCCCTGCCTCCAGCGGCGCCGCACCCTCCCCCGGAAACAGCAGGCGGGCCTGATAACCCGCCACGTTGAGCCACTGGTCGAGGTGATCGAACACTTCCCCCACTTCATACTGCACGCTGGTCAGGCCCAGGGCTGCGAAACGGGCCGTGTTCAGGGCGTGGTTGACTTCGCTGGGGTGCTGCAGAATCAACACGCGGGTTTGGCTGTCCAGCCGTGGAATCAATGGACAGAGGCAGTGCGTTGCAGGGCGATGGCAGCGTTCACAGCGGGCGCGGGACATGATCGAAGTCTCCTCAGAGCGGGTTGAGCTGAGCCTTGAGCAGATCGCGGAACGTCTGAATCAACGGCTCACGGCTGCGTCCGCGCCGCAGGATCATTGAGAACGGGGCCTGATAGCCGAACGTGGCGGGCAGCAAGACGCGCAGGTGCCCCGAATCCACCCAGGATTGCGCGTAGTGTTCGGGCAGGTAACCGATGTAGGCGCCGGACAGCACCAGAATCAACTGCGCCTCCATACTTTCCACGGTGGCCGCACTGTGCTTGAACCCGTGCCGAGCGAGCTCCGCCTGACTCCAGTAACCGCGACCGACCATGCGTTGCTGAGTGATGACCGGCTCCGGAATCCGCCGCTCATTGAACAACGGATGCCGATTACTGCAGTACAACCAGTGCTGCTCGCGATACAGCGGTTGATAAAGCAGACCGTTCATCCGGGTCGAAAAGGAACCGATGGCCAGATCGAGGCGGTTGTCCAGCACCCCCAATTGCAGCTCATAGGGGCTCATGACCGAGAGGTGCAGGTGCACCGCCGGGTGCTCTTCGCTATAGGCGCCGATCACTTCGGCAAACGGCAGTGCCCGGTCGCTGACGGTCGAATCGAGAACCCCCAGGTTCAGCGTTCCCCGCAGCTCACCCTTCAGTGCGGCGGCGTACAGTTCGAACCCTTCCAGTTCCCCCAGCAGGCGGAGCGTCTCCTGATGAAACAGCTCACCTTTGCTGGTCAGACTGAAACCACCGCGCCCGCGATGACACAGCACGATGCCCAGCGTCGCTTCCAACTGACTCATGTACGTACTGATGGCCGAGGTGGACAGGTTCAATTCCTGCTGAGCGCTGGCAAAGCCTTGATGGCGCACGACACAGGTGAAAATACGCAGCAATTTGAGGTCGGGTAGTGCGCTGGCCATGGAAGTACCGAGAATCAGAGTGTGCCAAATCGTCCGGGTGGCGATCCTTGCCCTCGAAGTGACCGCGGCTGACGACGCGACGGCCCCGCTCCATGGGGTTGAGCAAGCATTGCGGGCGGCAGCTTAACCTGAATTTCACGATAGTTCAGAAATCTCTGAACTAAGTATTTTGCCTGACCGATTGTTCACCGCCTGCCGGATTCGCAGAATCCCCTCAGACCTATAACGTTCCATTACCCACCGATGAGGCAATCCCGTGGACAAGATTTTTCACCAACCACTGGGCGGCAACGAGATGCCGCGCTTCGCCGGCATCGCCACCATGATGCGTCTGCCCCACCTGCAAACGGCCGCTGGCCTGGACGCTGCCTTCATCGGCGTGCCTCTGGACATCGGCACGTCGTTGCGGTCCGGTACCCGTTTCGGTCCTCGGGAAATCCGCGCCGAGTCAGTGATGATCCGCCCGTACAACATGGCCACGGGAGCAGCCCCATTCGATTCCCTCTCGGTCGCTGACATCGGCGACGTCGCCATCAACACCTTCAACATGCTCGAAGCGGTGCGCATCATCGAAGAGGCCTACGATGGCTACCTCGAACACGGCATCATCCCCCTGACGCTGGGCGGCGACCACACCATCACCCTGCCGATCCTGCGCGCCATGCACAAGAAACACGGCAAGGTCGGGCTGGTTCACATCGACGCCCATGCAGACGTCAACGACCACATGTTCGGCGAGAAGATCGCCCACGGCACGACCTTCCGCCGCGCGGTGGAGGAAGGCCTGCTGGATTGCGACCGCGTGGTGCAGATCGGTTTGCGCGCCCAGGGCTACACGGCAGAGGACTTCAACTGGAGCCGCAAACAAGGGTTCCGCGTCGTGCAGGCCGAAGAGTGCTGGCACAAATCGCTGGTGCCACTGATGGCCGAAGTCCGCGAGAAAGTCGGGGGCGGCCCGGTTTACCTGAGCTTTGACATTGACGGTATCGACCCGGCGTGGGCACCGGGCACGGGCACCCCCGAGATCGGCGGCCTGACCACCATTCAAGCCATTGAAATCATCCGCGGCTGCCAGGGCCTGGACTTGATCGGCTGCGACTTGGTGGAAGTCTCGCCACCTTACGACACCACCGGCAACACGTCGCTGCTGGGCGCCAACCTGTTGTACGAAATGCTGTGTGTGCTGCCAGGCGTGGCTCACCGCTGATTGGCTTGCGCCCGATTCAATAACGGCTCGCTAACATCACTGGCCCCTGGGATTAAGCGTGTTCGCGACAAGGGCCAGTCCGCAGCGGGCGTGTTGGCTGACAGAGTGCAATCCCCGGCAGACACACGCCCATAGCACACCGTTCACCACACAACGACCTTCCGCGCTGGTAGCCTGCATGATGCCAGCCGGATGAGTCGCGTTTCACTATAAAAACAATGACTGGAGACACTCCATGGCTTTAGATATTTTCGTCGTGCTGATCTACGCGGCCGGCATGTTGATTCTGGGCTGGTACGGCATGCGCAAGGCCCGCACCCATGAAGACTACCTCGTCGCTGGGCGCAACCTGGGCCCGAGCCTGTACATGGGCACCATGGCCGCTACCGTCCTGGGCGGCGCGTCCACCGTCGGTACCGTGCGCTTGGGTTATGTCCACGGCCTATCAGGCTTCTGGCTCTGCGCCGCGTTGGGCGCCGGCATCATCGCGCTGAACCTGTTTCTCGCCAAACCGCTGCTCAAGCTGCGGGTCTATACCGTCACTCAGATCCTCGAGAAGCGCTACAACCCCATGGCACGTCAAGCCAGCGCGGTGATCATGCTTGCCTATGCGCTGATGATCGGGGTCACCTCGATCCTGGCGATCGGCACCGTCATGCAGGTGCTGTTCGACCTGCCCTTTTGGGTGTCGGTGGTCTTGGGCGGTGGCGTGGTCGTGGTGTACTCGACCATCGGTGGCATGTGGTCGCTGACCCTGACGGACATCGTGCAATTCATCATCAAGACCGTCGGGCTGATGTTCATCCTGTTGCCGATCTGCCTCTATCGCGTGGGCGGCTGGGACGATCTGGTGGCCAGGCTGCCGGCTTCGAGCTTCCAGTGGACCACCATCGGCTGGGACACCATCATCACGTACTTCCTGATCTACTTTTTCGGCATCCTGATCGGCCAGGACATCTGGCAGCGCGTGTTCACCGCACGCACCGAAAAAGTCGCCCGGTATGCGGGATCGGTCGCCGGTGTCTATTGCATCCTCTATGGCCTGGCCTGCGCACTGATCGGCATGGCCGCGCACGTCTTGCTGCCGGATCTGGAAAACGTCAATACGGCGTTTGCCGCGATCGTCAAGGCGTCGTTGCCTGATGGGATTCGCGGCTTGGTCATCGCTGCAGCGCTTGCCGCCATGATGTCCACCGCCAGCGCAGGGCTGCTGGCCGCATCCACGACCCTGACCGAGGACCTGCTGCCGAAATTGCGTGGCGGCAGACAATCGAGCCTGGCGATCAATCGACTGTTCACCGCGCTGACCGGCCTGCTGGTGTTGGGTATCGCCCTGGTGGTCAATGACGTGCTCAGCGCCTTGACCTTGGCCTACAACCTGTTGGTGGGTGGGATGCTCGTCCCGCTGATAGGCGCCATCTTCTGGAAGCGAGCGACCACTGCCGGGGCCCTCACCAGCATGGGCCTGGGCTTCGTCACCGCCTTGGTGTTCATGCTCAAGGACGGTCTGGACGCAAATACGCCGATTTACTACAGCTTGGCCGTAGGCTTGGTGAGTTTTGTGGTCGTCAGCCTGGCATCGCCCCGGCAGGTCGCGGTTGCACGCACCGCCTGAACCGCACCTGTGCTGCACTTCACAGAGAGCGCCTTCGGGCGCTCTTTTTCATTCGCGGTAACACTTCGTCCGCTGCCGTGTGTTCCGCTGAGGCGGCGAAGTTGAACTAGCCTTAACCATGACAGCGCACCGCATAGATGAACACTCATCGCGCATAGCGGTCATGGCTGTCCAGCGACAGCCTCTGTTCATGGAGTCGGGGGATTTTTGGGCACGTCAATGCAGAGGCTTCCCATGGACCGACGCGAAATCCAGCAGCACGTCTTCGACACCCTCGGGATCATTCTGGTCGACAAAGACCCGATCCAGGACGATGCCTTGCTCGCCGACCTGGAGCTGGACGAAGAAGACTTCGCGGAGTTCTTCAGCCACTTGCAGGCCGATTTCGGCATCGTCATGCCGATCAAGGTGAAATCGCAAATCGCCCACCTGCCAGAGCATTCACCTTACCGCCAACTGACACTGCAGGGTTTGGTTGACCTCATTCTTGTGCAGATGAGCGACCGCACACGCCCGTAGTGACGGCACACGGGACAGCGTTTCGCAGATGACAGTACAGGGTGAGTGATGCGGCTGCGGCGAAGGGCGCACGCAATGCGTCGTGCGAAGGCACGGGCGGGCTATCGGACGATAGCGCCGCTGTGATGATTGACCCCAGATCAGGATTCAGCGGCGAGGGCGACGGCGCTCGTCATCGTCGGTCCTGACGGGAATGGGTTGCAGTTTCGGGCGCTCGATCAGGCCCAGTGCAACGCCGACATCGTGAAGCCACTCTTGCAATTTGCTGTTCATGTGTACGCCCCCCTTCAGGGAATGCTGGCAGCTGACTGTTCGTAAAACCCGGGTCCGCATAAAGCAGATCATAGTGCTCAATGACACTTTACGCCTGCTACGAAGTGTCGCGGCAGGAAATTTTCCCTCCCCTTACGTTTTAACGTCGCCATCCCGCAAACCCTGAGTGGCGCTCGACCAGCGGCAGTGCCACTGGTCGTCCAGCTCTAGCCTGCGGCCACTGGGCTTAGCGCGGTCCCTTCGTGGGCCTGACTGCGTCGCGCAAAGAGGAAAAACAGCACGCCGCCCAGGAAACATCCTGTAAACCATGCGAAATTCGCCATCGGTTG
The DNA here is from genome assembly GCF_029841165.1 of Pseudomonas sp. GD03842. Taxonomy (NCBI): domain Bacteria; kingdom Pseudomonadati; phylum Pseudomonadota; class Gammaproteobacteria; order Pseudomonadales; family Pseudomonadaceae; genus Pseudomonas; species Pseudomonas sp. GD03842. The sequence continues at coordinate 167,939 of NZ_JAOCEA010000012.1, forward strand.
CAGAGCGGGGATGAAGGTAATCGCAATGCCCGCCAACGTCGCGAGGATCAGCGCCTTGACGGCCGTGTAATTGACACCGCCGTTGTACCAGTACCGTCCCGAAGGACCATCGTTGAACAGGGCATCGACATCGATCTGCTGTTTCTTGATCAAGTAATAGTCCACCAGCAGGATGCCGAACAGCGGACCGATGAACGCGGCCAGTACATCGAGGGTGTAGTGGATCACCTGCGGGTTGTTGAACAGGTTCCAGGGCGTGATGAAGATCGAGGCCACGGCGGCAATCATGCCCCCCACGCGCCAACTGATCTTGCTTGGTGCGACGTTGGCGAAATCGAACGCCGGAGAAACGAAATTGGCCACGATGTTGATGCCGATAGTCGCCGTGACGAACGCGAATGCCCCCAGCAATACCGCCACATCGTTGTCGATGCGCGCCACTGTCGCGATCGGGTCATGCAGCATTTCGCCGAACACCGGCAGGGTTCCGGAGACGATCACGACCGTCACCAGCGAAAAAGCCAGGAAGTTGACCGGCAAGCCCCAGAAGTTGCCACGGCGCACTTCAGCCATGCTGCGGCAATAGCGGCTGAAGTCACCGAAATTGAGCGTGGGCCCGGAAAAGTACGACACCACCAGAGCCGTGGCCATGATCACTTGGGACACCGCCTCCCAACCGCTCAACGATTTTTCTGACAGAGTGAAACTGATGTTCGCCCAACCAGCCTTCCAGACGATCCAGCCTGCCAGCAGAAACATGACGGCGTATACCACAGGACCGGCCCAGTCGATGAACCGACGAATCGAATCCATCCCGGTCCAGAACACGGCGGCCTGTACCAACCACAGCACCAGGAAACCGAACCAGCCCAGGTAGGACAAGCCAGCGAAATGAGGTTCGGCGTAGACCGACATCTGCGGGAAGAATCGCAGAACCACGATGATCAGCGCGCTGGAGGCCAGATAGGTTTGCACACCGTACCAGGCCACGGCGATGAGGCCGCGAATGACGGCCGGGATGTTCGCACCGAATACGCCAAACGCCAGGCGGCAGACCACCGGGTAAGGCACGGCGGCTTGCTGGCTGGGTTTGGCCAGCAGATTGGCGACGACTTGGATGATGCAAATGCCGGCCAGCAATGCGATCAATACCTGCCAACTTGCCAGGCCCAGCGCAAAGAGGCTCGCGGCGAAGACATAGCCGCCGACGCTGTGCACATCGCTCATCCAGAACGCAAAAATGTTGTACCAGGTCCACTTCTGCGGCAGCGGCCCCAGGTCCTGATTATAGAGGCGGGGGCTGTAGCCCTTGGGCATTGGCTCGGTCATCACGGGTCTCCCTGAAAGGATGAACAGGCTCCCGAGGCATGCCGCTAACCACACTGCGTACGGGAGCAAGCATGGGTTGTATACGCGTTGACACGCAGAATGCGTGCCATACCGTATACCTGGGGCAACCAAACGCGGAATAGACGGTACGCTGCAAAGCGCGAGTGAAGAGGCGAACGGAGAATCACGGTGCGACAACGCCCGATCAATGCGCGCTCGCAGTGCAGGTATGCTTGATCACGGTGCATTCGAGGGAGGCTAAGGGAGCAGTTGACCGTCGAAATCCTGTATACAATTTTCTCGTTAAACAGAAGCGCAGCGCTATTTCGGCCCCGCGCTCCATGACGCTGGTCTATCTATTCAGGCAACTGCACCAGCCCATCTTCATCGGTCATGGCACGCTCCAACAGGTCCGCTGGCAGATGCTTGCTGGCCCGAGCGCCCAGCAACTTCAGCTGCTCGCTGCGGCTGACCAGGTTACCCCGCCCCTCCACCAACTTGTTGCGTGCGGCGCCGTAGGCCTTTTCCAGCTGTTGCAAGCGACTGCCCACCTCGTCCAGGTCCTGAATGAACAGCACGAACTTGTCGTAGAGCCATCCTGCACGTTCGGCGATCTCCCTGGCGTTCTGGCTTTGACGCTCCTGTTTCCACAGGCTGTCGATGACCCGAAGCGTCGCCAGCAAAGTGGTCGGACTGACGATCACGATGTTGCGGTCGAAAGCGTCCTGAAACATGTTCGGCTCGGCTTGCATCGCGGCCGAAAATGCTGCCTCGATAGGCACGAACAGCAATACGAAGTCCAGACTGTGCAAACCTTCGAGCCGCTTGTAATCCTTGCCGGACAGCCCTTTTACATGGTTCCGCAGCGACTGCACATGCTGCTTGAGCGCCGCTTGGGCAATCACCTCGTCCTGCGCTGAAACGAACTGTTGGTACGCCGTAAGGCTGACCTTAGCGTCCACCACCACCTGTTTGTTTCCCGGCAGCATGATCAGGACATCGGGCTGGAAGCGCTCGCCGTCAGGTCCCTTGAGACTGACCTGCGTCTGGTATTCACGTCCTTTTTCCAACCCGGCATGTTCAAGCACCCGCTCTAGGATCAGCTCGCCCCAATTGCCCTGGGTCTTCTGCCCTTTCAGGGCTTGGGTCAGGTTGGTGGCTTCATCGCTCAGTCGCTGGTTGAGCTGTTGTAGCCGCTCCAGCTCTTTGCCCAGCGAAAAACGTTCCCGCGCCTCTTGCTGGTAGCTCTCCTCGACACGCTTTTCAAACGACTGGATGCGCTCCTTGAGCGGGTTGAGCAACTGCCCCAGTTGCAGTTGACTGGTCTCGGCAAAGCGCTGCTCGCGCTCATCAAAAATCTTCCCGGCCAACTCTGCGAACTGAGCACGCAACTCATCGCGCGAACCTTGCAGGTCACTCAGGCGCTGCTGGTGGCTCTCCTGCTGCTCACGAAGTTCGGCACCTAGCGACGCGCACTGGGCGCTCAGGCGCCGCAGCTCGTTCTCTTTATCTTCGCGCTCCTGGTTCCAGTCCCCCTGCGCCAGCCGCGCTGCCTCCTGCTGCTGCCGAAGCAGCTCGACTTCCCGACGCAGGGCTGCGAGGTCAGCCTGCTTGACGGCATTGGCCTGACTCAGGTCGCTGATTTCGTCGCGCCCCGCGTCCAACTGCGCCGCGAGGCCGTCCTGCGCCATCTGGGCATTGACCAGACGCTCGTCGAGCAGAAGCAAATCCGCTTCGCGCCGCGCAACTTTACGTTGCAGCTGCCACGCCAATGCCAGCAACGGCACCCCCGCTATCCCCAATCCCAGCAGAAGGCTGGTGAGGTCAAAAGCCATGAACATTTCCCTACTCCACAATCGTGCTGGCGGCATTATGCGCAGAAGCGGCGCCCACGTCAGAGGCCGATCAGCGATGAGTGGGCGGATTCGCGTTGAACACCCGCGCAAAGGCGCGTCCTAGAGCAGGGGGCAGGGACAATCCACAGATCCTGTGGATAACTCAGTGGACAACGACTGTCCAACCCCCGCAAACGCAGGCAGAACGCGGCCTGCGTTCAAACTGACGATTTTTTCACCAACCCAAAAAAGCGAAGATTTTCATTGACTTAATAATTCGTTACCGGAAATCAACCTCTTACGGGCGAATGTGACAGTGGGATGGCAGCTAAAGGTTTTAATGTGCACAAGTCAATTTCCAATCGCTATAAAGCGCCGTTTGGGAAGTGCCAAAACGTGCTTGATAGAGGGCAAAAAGGCCAAAGGCCATCTTTTGCCAAGGGCGTCAGACGCTGAGCACCTCGATTCATTGCCAGGGAGGTGACGGATTTACGGCCCTAAACGGCGCTATGCAAAAGGCACTTCCCAATTCCAACTGGATCAGTTAACATCCGCGCCGTTAGTACCAAGCTGAAATCAATTCTGATCGACGACATCCTTGACCTGAACCCTTAACGCTCAGGCCCTCCAGGAACCGATCACCTCGTTGGTTGACCTGTCATGCCTTCCCGATCTGCCCGTAACCGCAGACGAGATGAAGCCCACATGGCCTGCTCGAACCACCCTGCAAATTGATCAGGATCTTCACCCGGAGCACCGAACCTTTGCTCCTGTTGTGTCGCCTGCCCTCCGAAGTACCTACCAGTCAGCCCAGCGCCAATCGATAACCGCGCTTCCCTGGCTGCCCTGTTCCAGACAGGTTCTGCGCTCTGCCCCTGGCTCTCGATTGAGCATTGGTCCGCGTTTACTGGAACGATTTTAGCTGGCGCGCTTCATATAGCGTGTCGATTCAGGAAACACCTTACATGACTACCCAAATCCAGGCTCAAGAAGCCATTCGTACCCTTACCCATGCCTTCGCACCCATGGACTGTCTGATCATGGCTGCCCGCAAAGGCTGCTTCAGCTTCACGCTTGTCAATGAGCACGGCATCGCCCGCCACAGCGAGCGTTTGTACCCCGACCAGTATTCCAGCCCTGTGCCGCTGCAGGCTGTGATCGAGCGAACGCGCCAAGCGCTGGCCGCGTAACCGTTCGTCGGCAAAATCAGTCCTCATCAAGCCTCGCCCTCAAACGGCGAGGCTTTTTTTGTGCCTGTTTTTGCTATGAAAAAACCTTCGGGTTAATTCCGGAGCGAAATATCGGCGCCGAGGCACATGGGGAAATATTTTAAAAACAGCCCTTTACGCAGCAAATATGAGACTACGCTTCAACTCAAGCGGTCTTAGCCGCTTCCGGCGGACCCGAATTCCATCCCGCTGCCAAGCGTCAGGGTCCACCGGCTCATTCACTTCCTGAGGGTGTTATGGGAATCGCTGCCAGTGAACTGCGTCGATACGTGATCCGCCCTACGCTGATCTACCTGGATCGACACCATCCCCGGGCGGAAGCTTTCCTCCTGGCCGTTGCCGCCAGCCAGTCCGCGCTAGGCTTCGCCCTCGACAGTCAACGCGGCCATGGGCTGTACGGGATTTCCGACACGCTGCACTACTCATTGTGGGACAGCTACCTGGCCAAAGACCCCGATCTGGCCAGCCGTGTCAGAGGGCTGGCCAGCCAGCACGCCTTCCTGACCGGGCCGGACCTGGAACTGACTGTCAATCTGCGCTACGCCACTGCCATTGCCTGGATGATGGTCGAAGCGAGTCGCCTCTCACTCCCTAACCTCGACGACGTCATCGGCATGGCACGCATTTGGCGCGAGGTATTTCAGCCCCAGGGCCGACTGATGGATTTCGCGACCGCTTGGCAGGCTTCTGTAGTCCCCGTGCTTCAAGGCGAACCGGCCATTTTGTGACTTGCCGGTTTCGCTGAATAAGGCAGCAATTTTCGCAAGATTGTCCTACAAAAACTGCTCTAACTCGGGTGATCCAGCCTATAGCGCGTTGTGGAAAATGTTGGTAATTTCCGCGCGGTGATCAACAAGGAGTTCTAACAATGAAAAAAACAATGATCAAATCCAGCCTCAGTCTTGCCGTTACCCTTGCCTCCACTCAACTCTTCGCATCCGGTTTTGCCCTCAACGAACAAAGCATCAGCGGCATGGGCACCGGTTTCGCGGGGCGGTCCTCCTCCGTTGACGATGCGAGCATTGTGTATGGCAACCCGGCAGGCATGTCGCGCCTCAAACGCCAACAAGTGACTGTGGGCGTGGCCGCGATCGATGCCAAGACCGACATCAGCGACGCCAGTGGTAGCCGCGCCGGCACCAACAAAGGCGACATGGTTCCGTTCACTGCCGTTCCCATGGGTTTCTATGTCAACCCGGTCGACGATCATTGGGCCTTCGGTCTGGGCGTCTACGCTCCTTATGGTCTGATCACCGACTACGAGAGCAGCTTCCAGGGCCAGAATTTCGGCAGCAAGAGCATCGTGAAGGTCGTCACCTTCCAGCCGACGATCAGCTACGCGTTCAATGACAAGGTTTCGATCGGTTTCGGTCCGACCATCAACCGCATTTCCGGCGCACTGGAGTCGACCCTCAATGTAAGCGGCCTCACGCTTCCTGCCACAGGTCGTCCATCCGGGGATGGCCGCATCCAGGTGAAGGGCGACGACGTCGGTTACGGCTTCAACGCGGGTATTCTGGTACAAGCCACCGACAGCACCAGCCTGGGCCTGACCTACCACTCGAAAGTGACTTACAAGCTCGACGGCCATACCGAAGTCCGCACCGGTGCAGGCGTTCCTCCCCAGATTCTGGGAAGCGGTCGCTACGATGCCAAACTCAGCCTGGATACGCCGGAGTCGGTTGACTTCTCCATCACTCAGAAGCTGGACGATGCCTGGAAAGTCTACGCCGGTGCTACCTGGACGCGCTGGAGTCGCCTGCAAGACATCACCGTCCGCAACTCGGGCGTGACCCGCGCTGGAGGCGTGGCAGCCCCGGCATTGGTCGGGACCATCACCGAAGAACAGAATTGGCACGACACCTGGGCGTATGCCGTCGGCACGTCCTATCAGTTGAACAAACAGTGGGTCCTGCGCACGGGCCTGACGTTCGATCAGTCGCCAACCAACAACACTGATCGCTCGCCACGCATCCCGACCGGTGACCGGACCATCTTCAGCGTCGGCGCTGGTTACAGCCCAACCGACGACATCACCATTGACGTGGCCTACTCCTACCTGGATGAGGAAACCGTCAAGGTGAACCGCACCAACGCCCTCGGCCAGCGCTACTCGTCCAAGTACGACAACAGCGCGAACGGTTTTGGCCTGGGCTTGACCTACCGCTTCTGATGACGTTGGCGGGACCGGCCGACACCGGTCCGCCATACAGAAAACCCCGCAGCCAGCGATGGATGCGGGGTTTTTCGTTCAGCGCATGCGACCCGAGGTGTGTCTCAAGGCTTGGACGCGATGGCCTTTTCCACGGCGGAAATCAGCTCGGGGTCATCCGGCGCTGTGGTGCTGGAAAAACTGGCGACGACGTTGCCCTTGCGGTCCACCACGTATTTATAGAAATTCCAGCGTGGTGCGCCGCTCTGTTCAGCCAGCGCCTTGAACAGCGGAATGGCATCGGCACCTCGAACCGGCTGAGGCTCGGTCATGGTGAAGGTCACGCCGTAATTGACGTAACAGACCTTGGCCGTCTCTGCCGTGTCATTGGACTCTTGCTTGAAGTCGTCCGAAGGCACTCCCAGCACTTCAAGCCCCTGCCCCTTGAAACGTTGGTTCAACGCTTCCAGGCCTTTGAATTGAGGCGCAAAGCCACAAAAACTTGCGGTATTGACCACCACCATCGGCTTGCCTGCGAATTGCTGGCACAGGTCGATCGTTTGCCGGGCGCGCAGCTTGGGCAATTCGCCGTGCAATAAAGGAGGACAATCCGCGGCGGCGACGGCACCGCTCATGGCCAACAGCAGAATAGGCAGCACGGTCCAGCGAGTATTCATGGAGGCATCCCTTCGAAATAGACATTCGGCGTCTGCGACACACGCTACTCCCTGCGCCCCCGAATGCCTAGACGCCAGCCTTCAGCAGGTCATGCCCAGTTGCAAGGCCCCAAGGCCGACGCGGTGCCACCCCCACCAGGCCACTGCCATCAGCGTCGCCATCAGAATGACGCCCGCCAGCCAGGGAATCAGCCGCGTCACAGCGTCACCGGTTGAACGCTCAGACGCGCTACTGGCCGCTCGCGCACCGGCCAGTTGAGGGCGGCCGCGATCAGACTAAGGGCTATCGAGACCTGCCAGATGATGTCGTAACTGCCTGTGTGGTCATACACCACCCCGCCCAGCCAACCGCCGAGGAAGGCGCCCAGTTGATGGAAAAGAAAGACGATCCCGCCCAGCATCGACAAATTGCGCACCCCGAACAGCGTGGCCACGGTCCCGTTGGTCAGCGGGACGGTCGATAGCCAGAGCAGGCCCATGGCAATCCCGAACAGGTAGGCCGTGGTTTGCGTCAAAGGCGCCCACAGGAACAGGACGATCACCACCGCGCGTAATAAATAGAGGCCGGTCAGCAGACGAGGTTTGGACATCCGTCCGCCCAGCCACCCCGCGATGTAGGTGCCAAAGACGTTGAACAGGCCGATGAGCGCCAGCACGGTGGTACCGACCGTGGCGGGCAGGTGTTGGTCGACCAGATAGGCGGGAAGGTGAACGCCGATGAACACCACCTGAAAACCGCAGACGAAAAAGCCGAATGCCAGCAGCCAAAAGCCGGTATGGCTGCAGGCCTCCTTCAGCGCTTCGCGCAATGTCTGCTCGCCCACTGCGGCGGGGGCGGGTTTGTCCTTGAGCATGGCCACCAGCGGCAGGATGAAAGCCACCAGCAAGCCCAGCGCCACCAATGCCATGGACCAGCCCAGCCAGCCAATCAGCCCGAGGGTGCCAGGCAGCATGGCGAACTGGCCAAAGGAGCCGGCTGCACTGGCCAGCCCCATGCCCATGCTGCGCTTCTCGGGAGGCAGCGCACGGCCGACGACGCCGAGGATGATCGAGAAAGTCGTGCCGGACAAACCGATGCCGATCAACAAGCCGGCGCTCAGCGACAATGAGGCGGGCGAATCGGCCATGCTCATCAGTGCCAACCCTACGGCATAGAGAATGCCGCCGATGAACACCACTCGCGCCGCGCCGAAGCGGTCTGCCAGCGCGCCCGTGAACGGTTGCGCAAGGCCCCAGATCAGGTTCTGCAAGGCAATGGCGAACGCGAAGACTTCACGCCCCCAGCCGAATTGCGCACTCATCGGTGGCAGAAAGAGCCCGAAACCGTGACGTGTCCCCAGCGACAGCGCCAGAATCAGCGCGCTGCCCAATAGAACCCAGCCACTGGCACGCCAGACCGATGTCATTCCGTCCTCCCGAGACCAAGGGCAACTCAATAGATGTATAGGCCCACAAAAGGCGTCAGCGAAGCTACGCCCAAGGCGGAAGGGGTGTCAATCGACGGGGCGGAGATGAGCATGGGCGCTTCGCATTGGGCCCGCCTGGCGAGGCTCGGTCCAATGGATCAGCTTAGCGCCAAGGTCACCAGCACCAAGACTTCCAGCAACTCCAGCAGCGCACCGGCGGTGTCGCCCGTGCTGCCCCCCAGGCGCTGAATCATCAGCCGACGCAATCCGAAAAAGCCGGCCGTAGCGATCAAGACGGCCAGCCCCCCTGCGACACCCGCCACCGCGACGCAGCCGACCAGAGAGGCGATGAGGATCTTGATGCCGAGCGGACGTGGCAAATGATCCGCCAGCGCCTGCCCCAATCCTCCGGAACGGACATAAGGCGTATTGAGGAACAATCCCAGCATCGCCGCCCGCCCAAGCACCGGCGCGAGCAACAACCCTATCGACCGATGCGCGTCGATCAACGCCAGGATCGCCGTGAACTTCAACAGCAGCACCACCACCAGCGTCACCACTGCAACCGGCCCGCTGCGCGGGTCCTTCATGATCGCGAGGGTTCGCTCACGGTCACCGAACCCGCCTAGCCAGGCATCGGCGCTGTCCGCCAGGCCATCCAGGTGCAATGCGCCACTGAGCAGCACCCAAGCGGACAACAGCAGGGCGGCATGCAGCAACAGCGGTGCCCCGGTCAATAACAGATTCAGTCCCATCAACATCAGGCCGAACAGGACACCCACCGCGGGATAGAACAACAGTGAGCGCCCCAACTGCTGGGGCGTCGGCATGCCAGGCAGGCGAATGGGCAGGCTGCTCAAAAACTGCAGGGCGATCCAGAACGGCAACATTCACACCTCCGTCAGCGTGCCCTGAGCGTCGACCTGAAGGGAAAAGCGCTCGCCGTGACCCACCACCACCTGCAATAACTGCTCCCGCGGCACGCCGCGGGCCAACGCCAACAGCAAGCGCATGACACCTCCATGACAGATGAGCAGCACCCGTTCGCCCTGGTGCGCCGCGTAAAGCCGTTGGATAGCTTCGGTCACACGTTCGGAAAAAGCTTTTACCGGCTCGCCATTCGGCGGCGTGAAGGTGTAAGGATTTTCCCAAAAAAGGCCAAGACCTTCGGCGTCGGTGGCCATCAACTGGGCCGTGCTCAGACCTTCCCAATCCCCGAAATGCAGCTCCTTGACATCCGCCTCCAGATGCAACGGCACACCGAGTTTCGCGGCCAGGTCCTCTGCGAAGCGCGCGCAGCGTTGCAGCGGCGAGCTGACGATCCGATCCCAATCGCGGCCCACACTCACGGCATCCTGCATTTGCTGCCAACCCAGCGGTGTCAGTGCGTCGTCCAGACTGCCCCGCAGCCCGCCACCGTGCTCGGTCTCACCATGACGCAACAGGTCCAGGTGCAGCGTCATGCCGGTCGATCCGCCACGGCTGCCTCAGCGAAAGTTGCCATGCCGTTGTGCAGCTCACACGCCATGCGCAATAGAGGCGCTGCCAGCGCGGCCCCACTGCCCTCGCCCAATCGCAGGCCCAATTCCAGCAGCGGCTCGGCTTGCAAGGCCTCCAGCACATGGCGATGCCCGGGCTCTGCGCCGCGATGACCGAAAACCAGGGCTTGCCGAGCTGTCGGATTCAACCGCACGGCCACCAATGCAGCGACCGAGCAAATGAAGCCGTCCACCAATGCTGCAACGCCTTCCTGTGCACAGGCCAGGTAAGCGCCGACCAGCGCAGCGATTTCGAACCCGCCGAGCGCACGCAGGCTGCCCAAGGCGTTGCCCGCTTCGGCGGCATGGACCTGCAGCGCTCGCTCGATCACCTGCGCCTTATGCAGCACGCCTTCGCTGTCGAGCCCGGTACCAGGGCCTACCAGCGCCGAGGCCGGGCAGTTCAGCAATGAGCAGGCCACTGCGCTGGCGGACGTGGTGTTGCCGATGCCCATTTCGCCGCCGATGAACAGTTCGGCACCGGCGGCCTTGGCCCGCAACACACTGTCACGGCCGGCACTCAGGGCGCTCTCCAACTGGGTGGGAGTCAACGCTTCGCGCTGGACAAAATTGGCCGTTCCAGGCCCCAGGTTCAAGTGCCGTACCCCCGGCAGACTCACGCTGGAAACCGTGCCCAGATCCACGACATCCAATTGCGCCGACAGATGCCGGGCCAGTACGCTGATCGCGGCGCCGCCCGTGATGAAGTTATGCAGCATCTGCCCGGTGACTTCTTGCGGATAGGCCGAAACGCCTTCTGCGACCACACCGTGGTCCCCTGCAAAAATGCCGATCCATACGTGATCGACCTTGGGCTTTGCCCTGCCCTGAATGGCGGCCAGTTGCACGGCGAGGGCTTCAAGTTGGCCCAATGACCCGGCGGGCTTGGTCAACTGCTGCTGTCGGGCCAATGCCTCCTCGCGAATGGCCGGATCGGGTTGGGGAGCGGGTACGAGCCACCAGGCTTTACTCATAGTGCGGATCCTTTCAAGGTCATGGGCAGCCCTGCGACAGTGAACACCACGCGCTGGCAACGTTCGGCCAGCGCCTGATGCAACCACCCGGCCTCATCGACGTAACGACGGGTCAGCTCACCAAGCGGCACCACGCCAAGCCCGGTTTCGTTGCTGACGAAAATGATGTGGCCCGGCAACGCGGCCAGGCCCTCCAGTAATGCGTCGCGCTCCTGAGCCAGTCGCTGCGGATCATCCAGCATCAGCAGGTTGGTGAGCCACAGCGTCAGGCAGTCCACCAGCAAGCAATGCTCTGGGCTAGCGTTCTCCTTCAATACGCGGGCCAGTTCGAGCGGCTCCTCCACCAGCCCCCAGCTCGCGGGGCGGCGCTGACGGTGCAGCGCCACTCGTGCATTCATTTCACCGTCCAGCGGCTGGCTGGTAGCGATGTACACGACGTCAAGCCCGCTATCGACGGCCAGTTTTTCCGCCAGTCGACTCTTGCCGGAACGTGCACCCCCGAGGATAAGCTCCTGCATCATGCCGCCTCCACACCGCAGAGTTCACGCAGCAATGTGCCATCCAGGTGCTTGTCCACCAGATCCGCCAGGCGCTCGATGTCACGCTCGCGCAGGCCGTGATAATCGACCGGCTGCACGTCCTGCAGGCCCGCCCAACGTAACAAGGCGCTGCTGGACGCCGCGTGTTCGAACAGCCCATGCAGATAGGTTCCAAGCACCTGGCCATCGGCACTTATCGCGCCGTCGCAACGGCCATCGCTGAGTTGCACCAAGGGGGCCTCCAGCGCTGGCCCCTGTGTCACGCCCGCGTGAATCTCGTAACCCACGACGTCCGCTCCCTCAAGGAGCAAACGCCCCTTGACGTTGCGTAGCTGCTTTTCCTTTTCCAGCACGGTACTGAGGGCCAACAAACCCATCCCGGGGCTCGATCCAGCCGGGCCCTCCAACCCCAACGGATCGTGCAGGTGTTCACCCAGCATTTGCAGCCCGCCGCAGATGCCCAATACTTTGCCGCCATAACGCAGGTGGCGTTGAATGGCGGTGTCCCAGCCGTTAAGGCGCAGATAGGTCAGGTCGCTGCGCACGCTCTTGGAGCCCGGCAGGATGATCAGGTCAGCGGCGGGAATGGGCTGGCCGGGGCCAACGAACTGCAGGTTCACCTGCGGATGCAGGCGCAACGGGTCGAAATCAGTGTGGTTGCTGATGCGCGGAAGGACCGGCACCACGACATTGAGCACACGTTCGGCCTTGTCGATCTGGCGTCGATCGAGGCCATCCTCAGCCTCCAGATGCAAATCCATGACATAAGGCAACACGCCTACCACCGGTTTGCCGGTGCGCGCTTCCAGCCAATCGAGGCCCGGTTGCAGCAAGGCGATGTCCCCTCGAAAACGGTTGATGACGAAACCCTTGACCCGAGCCTGCTCGCTCGGCGATAGCAATTCCAGCGTGCCCACTAAATGGGCGAAAACACCGCCGCGATTGATGTCGGCCACCAGCAACACCGGGCAATCGACGGCTTCGGCGAAACCCATGTTGGCAATGTCGCCTGCGCGCAGGTTGATTTCCGCTGGCGACCCGGCGCCTTCCACCATCACCACCGCGCCGGTTTCGCTCAAGCGCCGATGTGAAGCGAGCACCGCCTGCATCGCGATGACCTTGTAATCGTGATACGCCACCGCGTTCATGGTGGTGACGGCGCGACCGTGAATGATCACCTGCGCGCCAGTGTCGCTGTTGGGTTTGAGCAGCACGGGGTTCATGTCGGTGTGAGGTTCCAGGCCACAGGCCTGGGCCTGGACGGCTTGCGCGCGGCCGATTTCGCCGCCGTCGGCGGTGACGGCACTGTTGAGTGCCATGTTTTGCGGCTTGAAGGGCACGGTCCGAACGCCTTGACGGGTCAACCAGCGGCACAACGCGGTCACCAGCGTGCTCTTTCCAGCGTCCGATGTGGTGCCTTGCACCATCAACGTTCGCCCAGTGCGGGAAATAGTCATGCACGCTCCTGGGTAAATTCGCACAACGCTTGTTCCAGGCGTGTCCAATCGGACTCGTCCCGCGGCAGACCGAATCGCAGGCTGCTGTTGTGCGGGCCATCATTCAAGAAAATGCGCAAGAGAATGCCCCGCTGGGCACAGAACTCATAGAGCTCGGTCGCCCGCGCAGTAACCAGCCATTGGAACAGTGCGCAACCCCCTTGAGGCGCCCAGCCAAAGTGCGTCAGCAGCGCCACCAGCCGTCGGGAAGCGAACTCGGTGCGCTCGCGCTGCACACGATGCCCGTCGAGGTCCTCAAGGCATGCCTGCCCCAGCACCCTCGCAGGGCCACTGACCGACCAGGGCCCGATCTGCCGGGCAAGTGTTTTGAGAAAGCGCGATTCGGCGAGCACGAACCCCAGACGAACACCGGCCAGCCCAAAGAACTTGCCGAACGAACGCAGGACGATCAAGCCCGGACGCTGCGTCTCTGCCGCCAGGCTCAGCCCCGGCGTGTTATCCATGAAGGCTTCGTCGACCACCAGCCACCCACCGCGCTGTGCCAGACGCGCGTGCCACTCCAGCAGACGCGCCGGAGGCACGCTCAGGCCAGTGGGGTTGTTGGGGTTCACCACCACCAGCACGTCAAGGACGTCGATGAAGCGGTCGACCTCGTGCTCCAGCACTTCACGCACCAGAAATCCGGTGCTGCGCCACGCCTCGGCGTGTTCGGCATAGCACGGCGAGAGAACGCCAACCTTGCCTGCCTGACGCAGACGCGGCAGCGCCTGGATCGCGGCTTGGGAGCCAGCCACGGGCAGCACGTCAGGTGCGCCATAATAAGCGCGAGCCGCGTCTTCCAGACCGTCCTCGGTTTCCGGCAAACGCGCCCACGCCGCGGCCGGAATCGGCGGAATCGGCCATGACCATGGGGAGATGCCACTGGAAAGATCGAGCCAGTCCGCTTGATCGATCCCGTACTTCGCGACTGCGCCGCGCAAGCGCCCACCGTGCTCAAGCATAGAATTCAGCTCCCAGACACAGCACCAGTAACCACAGCCAGACCCCACGTTGTACCAGGCTCCAGCCACGATCGATGGCATCGGCATCGGCGGCAGCGCCTTCGCCCAACGTTGGCCGCTGATGCAGCTCGCCATGATAAATCGCAGCGCCTCCCAATTCGACGCCCAGTGCACCGGCCCCCGCCGCCATCACAGGACCGGCATTGGGGCTGTCCCATTTTGGCGCCTGAGTGCGCCAGCAGCGCAGCGCCAGACGGGTCTTGCCCAACAACGCGTAAGTCAGGGCCACCAAGCGCGCGGGAAGGTAGTTGAGCAGGTCGTCGATTTTTGCCGCCGCCCAGCCAAACCGTTCGAAGCGCTCGTTGCGATAGCCCCACATGGCATCCAGGGTATTGCTCAACCGGTACAGGACCACCCCAGGCGCACCGAGCACCGCGAACCAGAAGATCGCCGCGAACACCGCATCACTGCCATTTTCCAATACCGACTCAGTGGCTGCGCGGGCCACTTCGGTGGCGTCCAACTCTGACGTCTGGCGGCTCACCAGGTAACCCACGCGTTGGCGGGCCGCTTCGATGTCGTCGCCTCGCAGCGCCTGTGCCACGGGTTCGACATGTTCGCCGAGGCTACGTAGGCCAAGGGCGCAGTACAACGCTGCCACCTCGACCAGCCAGCCAACGTACGGCAGCACGCTGAGCAGCGTCACCAGAAGGGTCAATGGCACGACCGCTAGAAACCAGGCGGTGACGCCGTGGCTGCGCCAACCACGACCGCCGGAATTGAAGCGTTGCTCAAGGCGCTCGGCGTATCGACCAAACGCAACCAGCGGGTGATTACGTTTCGGCTCGCCCAGCAACGCGTCCAGTGCCACCCCGGCGACACTCAACAGGGCCACGCTCATGACTTCACCCCCCAGGTGTTATCAAAAACCAATTCCTGCAGCGGACGCGCTTGCGCCCAGCCTTCCAATACCAGCATCGGCGCCGGGTAAAACGCCTCGACCGGCCCCAGACAGAGAATGGCCAACGGTTTCGATCCGGTCGGCATGTGCAACAGGTCGGCCAGCGCCGCCGGGTCAAACAACGATACCCAGCCCATGCCCAGCCCTTCGGCGCGAGCCGCCAGCCACAGGTTCTGGATGGCGCAGGACAGCGAAGCCATGTCCATTTCCGGCAAGGTACGACGGCCGAAAATGTGCTTCTCACGGTCGTCCATCAGGGCTGCGACGAGCACTTCGGCGCAGTCGTTGATGCCCTCGACCTTGAGCTTCATGAAATCATCGGAACGTTCGCCCAGCGCTTCCGCCGTGCGCAGCCGTTCCTCTTCGACGAGTGCTTGAATCTGCCCACGCAACGCGCGATCACTGATGCGGATAAAACGCCAAGGCTGCATCAGGCCGACACTGGGCGCGTGGTGGGCCGCTTCAAGCAAGCGGGCCAACAGCGCCGGCGCGACCTCGCCGCCGCTGAAATGACGCATGTCGCGACGCTCGGCGATGGCCCGGTAGACCGCCGCGCGCTCCTGCTCGCTGAAAGCCGGGTCAGTCATGGCGCCCTCAAGCGGGCGTGGTGGATGGACCGTCATGGCAAGAACAGCGCCGCCATCGCCTGTGGGTTGGAAGGGAAATAGAAATGCACGTAGGACGCGGTCATCCGTCCATCGCGGTACACCGCTTCCGCGCCGCGCCCACCATTGGGGCTGATGCCACGGGTGATCGGCACCTGCTCGGTGCTGGTCAGCGAGTGGTGATAGGTGTGCCCGCGCAATACGCCTTCCGGTAGCTCTACCGACTGCAGCGCCAAGGCTGCAAGACGCTTTTGCATCACCGCCTCGCCATCGAGCAAGCCGACGAGTTCGGCACGCAGCCCTTGCACGTCGGTCAGTGCGTTGAGCAGATACAACATGCCACCGCACTCGGCCAACAACGGTTTGCCCGCAGCATGATGGGCACGAATGGCCTGAAGCATCGGCCGGTTCTGCCCCAATGCAAGATGGTGCAGTTCGGGGTAGCCCCCAGGCAGGTACAGGCTGTCGGCCTCCGGCAACTGCGAATCATGGATCGGCGAGAAAAACGACAATTCGGCGCCCATTGCCCGCAGCAGATCGAGGCTGGCACCGTAAATGAACGCAAAGGCCTCGTCACGGGCGACGGCGATCCGCACGCCCGTCAACAACGGCGCTGCCGCGACGAACTCAGGGGCCTCGAAAGTGACGGCGGGCGGCAGGGTTGCATCACAGGTTTCGGCCAGTGCTGCTGCAGCAGCATCCAGCCGCATGTCCAGATCGTTGAGTTCGCTGGCTTGAACCAGCCCGAGATGACGACTCGGCAGCTCAATCGCGGTCTCGCGAGACAGCGCCCCGTACCAGCGCAGCCCTTCGGTCAGGCTGCCTTCGAGCAACTGAGCATGACGCACCGTGCCGACGCGGTTGGCCAGCACGCCTGCGAATGGCAGGTCCGGTTGATAGCGCGCCAGCCCCAATGCCAGTGCACCGAAGGTTTGAGCCATGGCCGTGCCGTCGATGACCGCCAGCACCGGCACGCCGAAACGCCTGGCCAGATCGGCACTGGAGGGCGTGCCGTCAAAAAGCCCCATCACGCCCTCGATCAAAATCAGATCCGCTTCGGCGGCAGCTTCCCACAGCAAACGGCGGCTCTCGGCTTCGCCCACCATCCACATGTCCAGTTGATACACGGGATGACCGCTGGCGCGTTCGAGAATCATCGGATCGAGAAAGTCCGGCCCGCACTTGAACACGCGCACGTCGCGGCCCTGGTTGCGATGAAGGCGAGCGAGCGCTGCGGTGACGGTGGTCTTGCCCTGGCCAGAAGCGGGTGCGGCGATCAGAACAGCGGGGCACTGACGGGGCTCTGTCACCACTCGATACCCTTCTGCGCCTTGATTCCGGCCTGGAAGGCATGCTTCATCACGCCGATCTCGGACACGGTGTCGGACAAATCGATCAGCTCCTGCTTGGCACCTCGGCCCGTGATGATCACGTGCTGCATGGACGGACGGGCCTGTACGTCACTGAGTACCTGGTCCAGTTCGAGGTAGCCGTGTTTGAGGGCAATGTTCAATTCGTCGAGAATCACCAGGCCGATCGCGGGGTCCCGCAGCAGCGTCTGGCTCACCGCCCAGGCGGCCTGCGCAGCGGCGATATCACGCTGGCGATCCTGCGTTTCCCAGGTGAAGCCTTCGCCCATGACGTGGTAGTGCACTTGTTCGGGAAAGCGGCGGAAGAACAGCTCTTCCCCGGTGGCGTTGCGACCCTTGATGAATTGCACGACACCGCATTGCATACCGTGGCCCATGGCACGCGCCAGCATGCCGAACGCCGAGCTGCTCTTGCCTTTGCCGTTACCGGTCAGTACCAGTACCAGGCCACACTCATTGGGCGCACTGGCAATGCGTTCGTCCATCACCGCCTTTTTGCGCTGCATGCGCGCCAGGTGGCGTTCGTCACGTTCGGGGGATTCGCTCATCTCAGCTCTCCGCTTGAGGGCAGGTGTGGCAAACGGAGAACACGCGCAATGACTGGCGGCAGGCATCGAAACGAATCGAGCCTGCGCAGAGCATCGCCCTCCGTGATGCTGTGGAATGGATCAGGCCGGTCTCCGGACTCATGAAAAACCACGCGCCTTCCCATGTCCTTCGGACACAGTGGCATTGTGCGGGCCTTGGCTCATTTACCGTTGCGGAGGCAGTGCCGGGATGGATCGCAGAGCGTTCGCACCGGCTTCCCTGTTTCACCCGTGTTCTCGGGCACCTGAAACAATCGGCGAAGGTTAGAGGGTTGACTACGGAGCGTCAATCAAAGCGTCGTGCGTCTGTCGCTGAAAGCCGCTGGCTTGGGCATCCCCTGTCGGCACCAGGCCGGCCTGCTGCTGGCGCAACAGCAAACCGACACAGTGCACTTGAGCAGCTCAGTTACTGCGCGCCAGGTTCGAAGGCTGGATCACCCGTTTGGCGTTCAGCCAGGCCTTCTGCCAATACGGCTTGTCGAGGCTGTCGAGCTTGACCGTGCCACCGGTGGCCGGCGCATGAACGAACCGCCCCTCACCGACATAGATACCGGCGTGGCTCACGTTCGACCCGCCGTTGGTGGCAAAAAATACCAAATCCCCTGTTTGTAGCTGGCTGCGATCGATGTCCGGGCCCCGCAGGCTGATCATCTCGCGCGTCGACCTCGGCAACAGGATCCCCGCGGCATCGCGGTAGACATAGCCGATCAGGCCGCTGCAATCGAAGCCGGAATCAGGCGTGTTGCCACCCCAGCGGTACGGTGTCCCCACCAGCCCAATGGCGCGCAACAAGACGTCATCAGCGACAGGCGAAGAAAATTGAGAGGGAGCGGAAACCACAGGCCGGGAAACGACCTTCGGTGGAGAGGGCGGAGGATGGCTGGAGCACGCTGCCAGTAATACCGCCAAAGAAGCTACAGCCAGACGAACCGTATACGACATAAACACAACAACCTTCATAGGATGCGGCTTGCTCTGCCGGGAGCCGGGTTCATTCAAGACTGCGCAGAATCGGCTGCGTTCGGTGCCAGCCCGGTAAAACAGCAAAAAAACCGGGGCCGAACATCCAAACCCGGCCCTTTCGCCTGTCTTGCCTTGCCAAACCCGTATCGCGACGTTTCACAGTCCGGGCCAAACCCGGTAACAACGGTTATTTACGATGTTGGCGCTTGATTGTAGTCGAGGTCATCGCAGTCGTCGTTTCAGGCACATGGGAAGGTGCCATGGCCAACGCACGCTTGGCTTCGATGAACGTCCGAGCCCAGTACGCATCGTCGAGGCTGTCGACGCGTACACCGCCACTGCGACGGCTGCTGGAATGAATGAACTGGTCATCACCCAGGTAGATACCCGCGTGGCTCACACGACCACGGCCAGCGGTGCTGAAGAACAGCAGATCACCAGGCTTGAGGTCGTTGCGTTTGACCAGAGGGGCATCGATGTTGATCATCTCGCGAGAAGAGCGTGGCAGGCTCATGCCTGCTTCTTCACGGAACAGATAACCGATGAAGCCGCTGCAATCGAAGCCGGAGGCGGTCGAGGTGCCGCCGAACCGGTAACGGGTGCCGATCAGCGACTTGCCACGTTCCAGAATACTGTCGGCCAGCAGGGGCAATTGATAAGGTTTGTTGTCGGCAAACTGCGCCAGCTCGTCTTCGGTGGCGATTTCGTCATCCAGGGCGGATGCCGAATACCCAGCGCGGTTGGCGGTTTGAGCGGTGGCAGAGTCCTTGAACGGTGGAATCTGCGCCTGCTGTTGCGATGCTGGCATCTGGGCCGCGCAGCCGAACAGCAGGGTCACGAGTGCGAGAGGCACGAGGGGTGCGAAGCGATTCAGCATGGGCACGACCGTGGCTAAGGTGTAAAGAAGCCGAGACTATGCCTTCAATCGTCGTCATTTGCAAATTCAATCGAAACAAATGTGACTTGCCAGTGTCCCCATCACATCTAAGGCTCGGCACCTCATAACAGCGTCCATGTGCCTGGAGTGATCGGTCGGCGAAGGGTTGATCTCAGCGGTAAAGCCTCCCGTAATTCGCGTTCGCACCAGCGGCTCGTGAATGTACGGGAAACTGGCCGTGGTTCCAACACTGAGTACAGCGTCAAAGCCTTTTGCCATCTCTGCATACAGCACATTCAATGCCAGCTCCGGCAACATCTCCTCGAACAAGACGACCGGCGGTCTGAGGACACCCTCACAATGCGCGCACAACGGCGGCAGCGCACGTTGCAAGTGAGCGCTCAGCTCCGGGTCCTGCGCGCCGCAGGACTGACAGTAGAGCGGTGCGATCTGCCCATGAATCTCGATCAACCGTTCGGGCGGGCTGCCCGCCGCCCGATGGTAACCGTCAACGTTCTGAGTCAGCACCCAGCATTCCGGCTTATATCGCTGCAGTTGTGCGATCGCAAAATGCGCCGCATTGGGCTGTCCACCCAGGCAAGCGCTACCTAATTGGGCAATGTATTTCCAGCACAGGGCAGGATCACGTCGCAGCATCGGCCCGGAAAGCGCCCTTTCGATCGGCAGCCCATCGTCGGTCTGGCCGTTGTACAAGCCGCCAACACCACGATAGGTCGGCAGACCCGAATCCGCCGACAACCCGGCGCCCGTGATGATCAGGATGCGGTCCGCGCGGCGCAGGGCGGCGACCGTCTGCTGCACCACCGCCGGGTCCACCTCTGGCAGCGTCACCAGCCGAGCGTTTCTTTAAGGAAGGGGATGGTCAGCTTCCGCTGAGCCTGCAGCGAGGCCTGATCGAGTTGCTCGAGGAGATCGAACAACGCGCTCATGCTGCGCTTGCCTCGAGTCAGAATGAAATGCCCGACTTCATCCGTCAGGTGCAAACCGCGGCGAGACGCGCGCAATTGCAGCGCACGAAGCTTCTCTTCGTCGGACAGCAGCCGCATTTGAAAGACCAGTGCCATCGTCAGGCGCGATTTGAGGTCTGCCAATTTGACCGGCAGCTCCCGTGGCGAACAGGACGCCGCGATCAGCAGGCGTCGACCACTGTCGCGCAGGCGATTGAACAGGTGGAAAAGGGCTTCCTCCCATTCGGGCTTGCCCGCCACGACCTGAAGATCGTCAAGACAGACCAGTTCGTACTGCTCAAGGTGATCGAACAGCTCGACGCCCTCTTCCAGCAGCTCGGCCATCGGCAGGTAGACGGCCGGTTCGCCCAATTGCTTGAAGCGCAGGCAGGCAGCCTGCAGCAGGTGTGTGCGCCCTACCCCGTTCTTGCCCCACAGATAGATGAGGCTCTCGGTCCACCCGGCATCGGCCTCGCACAGGCGCTCGACGTAGCCGAGTGCAGCGGCATTGGCGCCTGGGTAGTAATTGATGAAGGTGGCGTCATCACGCAGACGCACACTCAGGGGCAGCTGAACTGGTTTCATGCTGGCTGACCGGTTCGATGACGAACCGCCAAGGGGCCTCTGTGTAAAGTGTGCAAAGTTTATACCCGAGAGGCCAGCCGCACAATCCGCCAGTCGGCCTGCAAAATCAACGAGTTGCATCCGCTCCCGGCAAGACGCCGGATTCGGCGCCATGACAGGTGACCCAATGCGCCTGCTCTTACGGTTCACGGTCAGATCACGAAAGGGGGCAGGTCGACTCCGGCATGCGGCCTCGTTGCCACAGGCTTGTGATCGACCCGCCCCGCCCTTTAGCCCTCTCATTTCACTGCAAGCGAGCATCGGTCCCTTATAGCTCAGGATCCTCCATGCCACCGTAGATGTCCGAATCCTTGTACAGGTCGTGTACGTGCCGTACCAGAACCATGATCACCGCGGCAACCGGCAGCGCGAGGAGAATGCCGGTGAAACCGAACAACTCTCCGCCCGCCAGAATCGCGAAAATGACCGCCACAGGGTGCAGACCGATACGGTCGCCCACCAGCAGCGGTGTGAGGACCATGCCTTCGAGCGCCTGCCCCACCATGAACACGGCCACGATGCCCAGCATCGGATACAGGTCGCCGCCGAACTGAAAGAAGCCCGCCAGGATCGCCGACCCGATACCGATCACGAACCCCATATAAGGCACGATGGCGGCCAGCCCGGCGATCACGCCGATCAGCAGGCCCAGCTCGAGACCGACCAGCATCAGGCCGGCCGCGTAAATGACCCCCAGTGCGACCATTACCAGCAGTTGCCCGCGAATGAACGCGCCTAGCACTTCGTGGCATTCGTCAGCCAGGGCTACGATCTTCTTCTCACGATGACGCGGCAGCAGACTGCGAACCTTGGCCATCATCACATCCCAGTCCCGCAAGAGGTAGAAGCAGACCACCGGGATCAGCACCAGGTTGGTCAACCAGCCAATCAGCGCAAGCGTCGATGTGGTGGCCTGGGCCAGGACGATTCCGACGATGTCACCGGTCTGCCCCATGTGCTCGGAAATCGCCGCCTTGACCTTGTCGAACTTCCAGAACCCTTCCGCCAGTCCCAGCTTGGCCTGCACCCAGGGCAATGCCGTGTGTTGCAACCAGTCCAGTATCTGCGGCGCCAGCTCGTAGAGCCGATAGAGCTGCTTGGCGAGCATTGGCACCAACACCAGCAGCAAGCCCATGAAGATGAGTGTGAACAGGACGAAAACCGTCACCACCGCCCATGTCCGGGACATCTTGAGTTTTTCCAGCCGATCGGCCAGAGGGTCGCCCATGTAAGCCAACAGCAGCGCCACCAGAAACGGCGAAAGAATGGCATGCAACAGCCAGACGAACAGGCACAGCAGGACCACCCCGCCCAGCCAGAACCAACGACGCGTATCAATCATTACCGACCCTCGATCCATTCATGGTGCATCGTCTCATTCACTTACCAACGAAAATGCAGCGTTTGCGCTGCGGTCGGGACGGGCACCGGCGCGGCTCCGCCCGCAGGGACTTGCCCTGCATCGACGGGGGTCGGGCTCAGCTCGCCCGCGGGGACTTCCTGCAATTTGGCCAACGCCAATTGCGAACGCAGTTGGTCCGCGCTGCCGCTGACATCGAACACGACCTTGTCGCCTTGCGCCGACTTCAGACGCCCGCCGAAGGGCTCCAGCAAGCGACCCAACTGCGCGTAACGCTCCAGCGTCATACCCTGCACTTCCAGCGCCATGCCCGACGAGGCCCCCGGCTTGACCACGAAACGGGGGGCCAGCCGCTGACTCACCGCCAGCAACACCGCATCGGCCAGGTCGGCAGAGGACGCAGCCGATGCGCTGCCTTGCTCCATCTTGTCGCCTAGCCACAGATGCCATTTGCCCTGCCACTGTTCACCATTCTGCTGGGCATGAACGGCAAGGATCGCATCGGAACCGTAACGCTCGGAGGCCTGTTTCAACGGCGTCACGTCGTTGCCATCGAGGGTCTTGGCATTGCCAATGCCCTGCTCGCCCAGATCAGCCAGCGGCAAACGCAGCGGCAAGCCACGGTGCTGGGCCGCGCGGCGCAGAGGTTCGGCAGTCGCCTGACCATCGCCCACCAGGTTCGCGCCATCGGTTGCATCGTTCAGCCACCAGGCCATGATCACCGGGCGGTTGGAGCCCCACAGGGCAAGCCCTGCCTGGCGTAGGGCGCGGTCGGTGCTGGCCGGGTCAAAATCCACCTGCAGCGACTCAGGGGGACCGGCGTCGTAACCGAACTGGCTGATGATCTGCTGCGGATCCTTGCGTACATCTGCCAGACCTGCGCCCTGGGCGGCCTTCGCATCCCCCGTCAGACGAATGACCAGGGTTTCCAGCGCAGCCTGGGTGGCGCGGGCTTTTTCATCGGGGGTCTGACCGCTGACCGGCTCACGCACCTGGTACAGATTGTTCACCGTCTCGGCCAGGGCCGGGAGGCTGATGAGGGACAGACAACCTATCAACAGGCAGTTCTTCAGGCGCATAAAAATTCCCACGAAGCAAAAGGTGCAGCCTATAAATAGCTGCGTGAAAAATGACTCGCTCGACTCAGACCGCAACGCCGCCCGAATCGCTCACTCTGGGGATGAACTTACACCTTTTATCGCGGCCGACGAACGGCTGAAGCCTGAACGACCGCGTTATTTTTTCTGATCGAGGCCCTGCCTGTCGGGCCAAGGATGGCCGGTGGAGTCCAACCCTGATAAAATCGCGCGCCTTCGCAGACCGGCGATGACACAGCCACGAGCCGTCTCCACCCCGGTCGTTACCCCGAATCCCCCCTAAAGGCCTGGATAATGAGCAAGCAACCCTCCCTGAGCTACAAAGACGCCGGTGTAGACATCGACGCCGGTGAAGCATTGGTCGAACGCATCAAGGGCGTGGCCAAGCGCACCAAGCGCCCGGAAGTGATGGGCGGCCTGGGCGGGTTCGGCGCGCTGTGCGAAATTCCTGCCGGCTACAAACAACCCGTGCTGGTGTCCGGCACCGACGGCGTCGGCACCAAGCTGCGCCTGGCCCTGAACCTCAACAAGCACGACAGCATCGGCATCGATCTGGTCGCCATGTGCGTGAACGATCTGGTGGTGTGCGGCGCCGAGCCTCTGTTCTTCCTGGATTACTACGCCACCGGCAAACTGAACGTCGACACCGCGGCTCAGGTCGTGACCGGCATCGGTGCAGGCTGCGAACTGGCGGGTTGCTCGCTTGTCGGCGGTGAGACCGCTGAAATGCCTGGCATGTACGAAGGCGAAGACTACGACCTGGCCGGCTTCTGTGTCGGCGTGGTTGAAAAGGCCGAAATCATCGATGGCTCGAAAGTCGCCAGCGGAGACGCGTTGATTGCGCTGCCATCGTCCGGCCCACACTCCAACGGCTATTCGCTGATTCGCAAGATCATCGAAGTCGCGGGTGCCGACATCGAAAACATTCAACTGGACGGCAAACCTCTGACCGACCTGCTGATGGCGCCGACTCGCATCTACGTCAAGCCGTTGCTCAAGCTGATCAAGGACACCGGTGCCGTGAAGGCCATGGCCCACATCACCGGTGGCGGTCTGCTGGACAACATCCCGCGCGTGCTGCCTGAGGGCGCCCAGGCGGTCATCGACGTGGCGAGCTGGACCCGCCCTGCGGTGTTCGATTGGCTGCAAGAGAAAGGCAACGTCGACGAGCACGAAATGCACCGCGTCCTGAATTGCGGCGTGGGTATGGTCATCTGCGTTGCACAGGAACACGTCGAAGCGTCGCTGAACGCGCTGCGTGACGCGGGCGAGCAGCCATGGGTGATCGGGCAGATCGGCGTTGCGGCCGATGGTGCTCCACAGGTCGAGCTGAAAAACGTCAAGGCGCATTGATGCCCGACATGCCCCAACCCTGTGATGTAGTGGTGCTGCTGTCCGGCACCGGCGGTAACCTGCAAGCGATGATCGACAGCTTTCAGGACAGTTCGAGCCCGGCTCGCATCTGCGCGGTGATTTCCAACCGCGCCGATGCCTTCGGCCTGGAGCGGGCTCGAAACGCAGGCATCGCGACCCGCGTTCTGGAGCACACCGCCTATGAGGGTCGCGAGGCCTTCGACACCGCGCTGGTCGAACTGATCGACTCGTTTGCGCCGAAGCTGGTGGTCCTTGCTGGCTTCATGCGCATCCTCACTCCGGGCTTCGTGCGCCATTACCACGGACGCTTGCTGAACATACATCCGTCATTGCTTCCGCGTTACAAAGGCTTGCACACCCACCAGCGGGTGCTGGAGGCTGGCGACACCGAGCATGGGTGCAGCGTGCACTTCGTCACCGAGGAACTCGATGGTGGGCCTCTGGTCGTACAAGCTGTTATTTCGGTACAGTTGCACGACACGCCTGCCACGCTGGCGCAACGGGTTCACACCCAGGAACACCTGATTTACCCGCTGGCCATCCGCTGGTTCGCCGAGGGCCGCCTGGCCTTGGACGTATCGGGTGCTTCACTGGACGGGCAGCCCCTGGGGCCAAGCGGTCATGTGATTCGGGCCGTCTAAGTCGGCCCTTCCATTCAAAGACAGGAGATACCATGCGTCGTGCTTTGCTCTTCGCTTTCGCTCTGCTCGCACTTCCTACGGTTCACGCGGCAGACCCTCAACCGTTCTCCGCGAGCTACACCGCCGATTTCAAACAACTACCTGTAGGGGGCGGCAGCGCCACCCGCAGCCTGGAAAAGAACGCCGACGGCACCTGGACCTTGAACTTCCAGGCGTCAATGATGATTGCCAGCCTGACCGAAGTCAGCACCTTCAAGGCTGACAAGGGCACGCTGTTGCCGCAGACCTACCACTTCGAACGTGGCGGCCTGGGCAAGAGCAAGACCGTCGATCTGGTGTTCGACTGGTCCACCAAGTTCGTCACGGGCACCGATCGCAAAGGCCCGATCAAGATCCCACTGAATACCGGGATTCTTGACAAGTCCACGTACCAGTTGGCGCTGCAGAACGATGTCGCCGCGGGCAAGAAGACCATGAGCTACCAAGTGGTCGACGGTGACGAAACGGACACCTATGATTTCCGCGTCCTGGGCACCGAAAAAGTCGACACCAAGGTGGGTTCGGTCGATGCCATCAAGGTCGAGCGCGTGCGCGACCCGACTCAGACCAAGCGTATTACGGTGATGTGGTTCGCCAAGAACTACGACTACCTGCTGGTCCGCCTGCAACAGGTCGAGACCGACGGTAAGGAATACAACATCATGCTACAAGACGGCACCGTGAACGGTAAGTCGGTGAAAGGCAGCTGATCGCAGCGCCTGTAGACGCCTCTGAACCCCGCTACGGCGGGGTTTTTTGTGCCCTGACCCTTCGAAATAACGCGCTCGGGACCTGCCCAATCCGCGGTCGAAGGGCTGAAGCCTTCGTAGCGGTTCGCCTGTGGTCCTGGCCAGCAAAAAATGAAACATTCTTCATCCCGCCTTCCGTGTGCGACAAATCGCCACAGCACCTTGCAAAACAGCGATTTACCCACTCTTACGAATTTCGCAAAAAACCTTTACAGAAAACGAACGTTTACTTAGCAAGCTACGGAAATTTATAAAGAAGTCACTGCGACGTCCTGCCGCAGATATCCAAGAGTCAGGAGTTTTCGATATGACGGTAACGGTTACTGAACGCGACGAAGCCCACAAATCACACGAAAGCATTGCCGACGGCATTCAGATCTGGGATGTGCGACAGCAGGGTGAGCTGGTTGGGATGTTCCATCAAGAATCGGACGCGCAGAGCTATGCCGCAGAACTCGCGGCTCTAGAGGCCAAGAAGGCCGAAAGCATGCAATAACGGAATCGCAGCAAAACAAAACCCGCCTTGGCGGGTTTTGTCATTCAGGGGTAGCGGATTACCACATCAGATCGTCGGGGATCTTGTAAGCCGCGTACGGATCGTCGGCATCCGGCTCTTCGGTGGTCTCGCTGAGCAGCACGATACGCCGAGGATCACGCTCCTGAACCTTCAACGCCGCCTCACGCGGGATGACCTCATAGGTGCCACCGTGGTGCACGATCGCCAGCGAGCCGTTGCTGAGCTTGCTGCGCATCAGAGCGTTGACGGAAATACGCTTGACCTTCTTGTCGTCGGCAAAGTTGAAGTAATCCTCGGTGGTCAGCTTCGGTAGCCGGGTGGCCTCGATCAATTGCTTGACCTGAGCGGCACGGGCTTTCTGCTCGGCTTTTTCCTGCTGCTGACGGTTCAGTTCCTGATCGCGCTTGGCTTTCTCAGCCATGGCTTCCTGGGCTGCGCGCTGATGAGTGTCATCCGCCACTGCCTGACCCTTGTGTACGAGGCGCTGCTCTTTCTGCTTGCTCTTGGCGACCTGTTTGGCCTGCTTCTCATTGACCAGACCGGCTTTGAGCAGTTGGTCACGAAGGGATATACCCGCCATTGATGTTCTCTCTCTGACTTCTTGCTAAACCGACGACTCAACCGCAGTCGGGCGTGTTCTTTTCCTGACGCTTGGCTTGACCCCAGAGCGCGTCCATTTCTTCGAGACTGCAATCTTCGATGGGACGCCCCGCCTCGCGCAAGGCTGTTTCGATAAAACGAAAGCGCCGCTCGAATTTGCCGTTGGCGGCGCGCAATGACTGTTCCGGATCGACCTTGAGATGACGTGCCAGGTTGACCACGACGAACAGCAGGTCACCCACCTCCTCCTCGATGGCTTCGCTGTCGTTGTCGGCCATGGCCTGAAGTACTTCGTCGAGCTCCTCACGCACTTTGTCGATCACCGGCAGCGCTTCGGGCCAGTCAAAGCCGACCTGAGCCGCGCGCTTCTGCAATTTGGCGGCCCTCGACAGCGCAGGCAGGACATTCGGCACATCGTCGAGCAGGGAGAGCTGCTCCGGCACATGCGCTTTCCCGGCTCGCTCTTCGGCCTTGATTTCCTCCCAGCGATGCTTGACCTGATCCTCGCTCAAGCGCGGCGTTTCCAGCGGGGCGTAGAGATCGCCCGTGGGAAAGACATGGGGATGGCGACGGATCAGCTTGCGAGTAATGCCGTCGACCACACCGTCGAAGGCGAAACGGCCCTCTTCCCGAGCCAACTGGCAGTAATACACCACCTGAAACAACAGGTCGCCCAGCTCACCCCGCAAGTCATCGTAATCCTCACGCTCGATGGCGTCGGCCACTTCATAGGCCTCTTCGAGGGTGTGCGGGACGATGGTCGCGTAACGCTGCTTCACATCCCATGGGCAGCCATATTGCGGATCGCGCAGGCGGGCCATGAGGTGCAGCAGATCATCTAGCTTGTACATGGATTTCCTTGGATCAGAGCGGCAAGCGACACACCACAACCTTCAGGCAGTCTGTGGACGCCTTGAGGCCTGTGGTGTGCCGCTCTCGTTGCTGTCAGGGCGTGCGGTTACGCCGCGTCTCGATGATGTTCGGCAACTGCGAGATGCGCCCCAGCAAGCGTCCCAGCGCATCCAGCCCGGGAATCTCGATGGTCAGCGACATCAATGCGGTGTTGTCTTCCTTGTTCGAACGGGTGTTGACCGCCAGCACGTTGATGCGCTCGTTGAGCAACACCTGAGACACGTCACGCAGCAGCCCCGAGCGGTCGTACGCCCGAATGATGATATCCACCGGATAGGTGAGCACCGGCACCGGCCCCCAACTGACCTGAATGATGCGCTCCGGCTCGCGTCCGGCCAGTTGCAGCACCGACGCGCAGTCCTGGCGGTGAATGCTCACGCCACGCCCTTGAGTGATGTACCCGACGATGGCATCGCCCGGCAGCGGCTGGCAGCAGCCCGCCATCTGGGTCATCAGATTGCCCACGCCCTGGATCTGGATGTCGCCGCGCTTGCCGGGTTTGTAACCCGAGGCCTTGCGCGGGATCAGCTCCAACTGCTCGTTGCCCCGCTCTGGCTCGACCAACTGTTGCGCCAGGTTCACCAACTGCGCCAGGCGTAGATCCCCCGCCCCCAGAGAGGCAAACATGTCTTCGGCGGTTTTCATGTTGGCCTTTTCCGCCAACCGTTCGAAGTCCACCTGTGGCAACGCCAGGCGAAGCAACTCGCGCTCCAGCAGCACCTTGCCCGCCGCCACGTTCTGGTCGCGCGCCTGCAACTTGAACCAGTGGACGATCTTGGCCCTCGCCCGCGAGGTGGTGATGTACCCCAGGTTCGAGTTCAACCAGTCGCGGCTCGGCGTACCGTGCTTGCTGGTGATGATCTCGACCTGCTCACCGGTCTGCAGGCTGTAGTTCAGCGGCACGATGCGCCCATTGATCTTGGCGCCCCGGCAGTTGTGGCCGATTTCGGTGTGCACGCGATAGGCGAAGTCCAGCGGCGTTGCCCCCTTGGGCAGGTCGATTGCATGCCCGTCCGGGGTAAAGACGTAGACCCGGTCCGGCTCAATGTCGACCCGCAGCTGCTCGGCCAGTCCCCCGATGTCCCCCAGTTCTTCGTGCCATTCCAGCACCTGACGCAGCCAGGAGATCTTTTCTTCGTAATGGTTGGAACTGGACTTGACGTCCGTGCCCTTGTAGCGCCAGTGAGCACAAACCCCCAGCTCGGCTTCCTCATGCATGGCGTGGGTGCGGATCTGCACTTCCAGCACCTTGCCTTCAGGGCCGATCACTGCGGTGTGCAGCGAGCGGTAGCCGTTCTCCTTGGGGTTGGCGATGTAGTCGTCGAACTCCTTGGGAATGTGCCGCCACAGCGTGTGGACGATACCCAACGCGGTGTAGCAGTCGCGCATCTCCGGCACCAGCACCCGCACTGCCCGCACATCGTAGATCTGGCTGAATTCCAGCCCTTTGCGCTGCATTTTGCGCCAGATCGAGTAAATGTGTTTGGCCCGACCGCTGATATCCGCCTTGACACCGGTCGCCAGCAACTCGTTTTCCAGCTGAGACATCACGTCGGTAATGAAACGCTCCCGATCGAGGCGACGCTCGTGGAGCAACTTGGCGATCTGCTTGTACTGTTCGGGTTCGAGGTACCGGAAGGACAGGTCTTCCAGTTCCCATTTGATGTGACCGATCCCGAGACGATGGGCAAGGGGGGCGTAGATGTCGAAGACTTCGCGAGCGACACGATTGCGCTTTTCGTCGCTGGCGTTTTTCACCGCACGGATGGCGCAGGTCCGCTCGGCAAGCTTGATCAACGCGACGCGCACGTCGTCGACCATGGCCACCAGCATCTTGCGCAGGTTCTCGACCTGCACCTGGCTACCCAGCACCAGGGACTGACGCGGGCTGAGGCTGGCGCTGATCGCCGCCATGCGCAGCACGCCATCGATCAGTTTGGTGACCGTCGGGCCGAAACGCTGACTGACATCGGGCAGCGAAATCTTGTTCTCACGCACGCCGCGGTAGATCACCGCCGCGATGAGCGAATCCTGATCGAGCTTGAGGTCGGCCAGAATTTCCGCGATTTCCAGCCCCGTCTGAAAGCTCGACGTGCCTTCTGCCCAGAGGTTCTTGGCGGCGTTGTCCTGCTGCTCGGCCAACCGCGCGAACTCGCAGGCCTCCTTTAGCGCCTGTCGGTCCACTGCGAGGTCGACGCTGACCACATGATCGAGCCATGCGTCGAGGTTGATACTGCCGTCGGTGTTTATCGGCTGGTGTGCTCTCACCTGTACCATGTTGCTTACCTTCCCTACGGCGCGATGAAATGCGCCATCAGTCGCTGGCCTTCTCGGCGCATGCTCCTTGCGGGCCTTGCAAGGGCTGGCATACGCGGGCCAGTCGGATTAAACGAGACTCCTTGTAAGACGCTGGCTCAGTTCCTCGAGCCCTGCTTGCC
The DNA here is from genome assembly GCF_029841165.1 of Pseudomonas sp. GD03842. Classification (NCBI taxonomy): domain Bacteria; kingdom Pseudomonadati; phylum Pseudomonadota; class Gammaproteobacteria; order Pseudomonadales; family Pseudomonadaceae; genus Pseudomonas; species Pseudomonas sp. GD03842. The sequence continues at coordinate 198,758 of NZ_JAOCEA010000012.1, forward strand.
TCACTTACTCGCTTCAAATAACGCCATCGCCTCGACATGCGCTGTCTGTGGAAACATATCGAGGATTCCGGCACGTTTTAATCGGTAGCCCTGCCGGATCAGTTCGACCGTGTCGCGCGCCAGCGTGGCCGGGTTGCAGGACACGTAAACCAGCCGCTCGGCGCCGAGCTTGCGTAGCCTGCTTACCACTTCGAACGCCCCGTCACGCGGGGGATCGAGCAACACGGCTGAGAAACCTTCCACGGCCCAGGTTGCCTTGTCCAGCGGCTGCGACAGATCCGCCTGATGAAACCTTACATTATGCAAATTGTTACTGACTGCGTTATCGGCAGCCCGACGCACCATGGCATCGACCCCCTCCACCGCTACCACTTCGCGGGCGATCCGTGCCAGTGGTAGAGCGAAGTTACCAAGCCCGCAGAACAAGTCCAGCACTCGTTCGTCCGAACGGGGTGCAAGCCACGAAAGCGCCTGCTGGATCATCGCAGTATTGACCTGCGCGTTGACTTGCACGAAGTCACCAGGGCGATACGCCAGCATCAGGTTCCACGGCTCAAGGGTATACCCCAGTTGCGCACCGGCATCCACCGGCTGCGGCTCGCCCTCGCCGTGCAACCAGAGCTGCGCGGCATGGGCCTGGCAAAAAGCGTCGAGAATGTGCAGGTCGGCGTCGACCAATGGAGCCGTGTGACGCACGAGCACGGCATTGGCCGACCCGCTGAACAATTCCACGTGGCCCAGCGCCTGGGGCTTACTCAAGCTTTTCAGCATGGCCGGTAACGCTTTGATGATCGGCTGCAAGGCCTGTACCAGCACCGGGCATTGGTCGATGGCGACGATGTCCTGACTGGACGCGGCGCGGAATCCAACATCCAGCCGCTTGGCTTTCGCATCCCAGCGGACCGCGACACGCGCGCGACGGCGGTAGGCGTACTCATCACCGGTCAGAGGGGCAGCCCACTCTTCAGGTTCGACACCCGCCACCCGACTCAACTGATCGGCCAGCATGCGCTGTTTCAGGGCAAGCTGCTCGTCATGGGGCATGTGCTGGAGGCTACAGCCGCCACACTGGCCGAAGTGCGGACAAGCCGCCGTGCGGCGCAAGGCGCTGGTTTCAAAGACTCGCTCGGTGCGCGCTTCCACGACTTTGCCATGGGCGCCCAGTACCCTGGCTTCGACGTCCTCCCCCGCCAGACTGCCGGACACGAACCAGGTGCGACCGTCGACGAAGCCGACACCGCGGCCGTCGTTCGCCAGCCGCTCGATGTTCAAGCGCTGTTTTTTACCGGTAGGGACCTGCGTTGCCCGTGTGCCGCCACTGGGCTGGAAACGCAGGCCCGAATCACGCCGGGCCATCAGTTGGGCGCATCGTAGACGCCGGTCGACAGGTATCGGTCGCCTCGGTCACAAATGATCGCGACCATGACCGCGTTCTCGACTTCCCGAGACAAACGCAGCATGCCCGCCACAGCACCGCCCGACGACACGCCACAGAAAATACCCTCTTCGCGAGCCAACCGACGCATCACGTCCTCCGCCTCGCTTTGGGCCATGTCCATGATTCGGTCGACACGGTCAGCCTGATAGATTTTCGGCAGGTATTCCTGTGGCCAACGGCGGATCCCGGGAATCGCCGAGCCGTCCATAGGCTGAAGGCCGACGATCTGGATGTTCGGGTTCTGTTCCTTGAGGTAACGCGAGGTGCCCATGATGGTCCCGGTGGTCCCCATGGAACTCACGAAATGGGTGATGGTGCCACCGGTCTGTCGCCAGATTTCCGGCCCGGTTCCCACGTAATGCGCCTCCGGGTTGTCGCCGTTGGCGAACTGGTCGAGAACCTTGCCACGGCCTTCGGCCTGCATGCGTTCGGCCAAGTCCCGGGCGCCCTCCATGCCTTCCTCCTTGCTGACCAGAATCAGCTCGGCACCGTAAGCAGTCATCGCAGCCTTGCGCTCGGCACTGGAGTTGTCGGGCATGATCAGGATCATGCGATAGCCTTTGATGGCAGCAGCCATGGCCAGCGCAATGCCGGTGTTGCCGGAGGTCGCTTCGATCAGGGTATCGCCCTGATGGATCTGGCCGCGCAGTTCGGCGCGGGTAATCATCGACAGCGCCGGGCGGTCCTTCACGGAACCGGCCGGATTGTTGCCTTCGAGCTTGAGCAGCAAGGTATTGCTGGTATTCCCGGCCATGCGTTGCAGACGCACCAGCGGGGTGTTGCCGACGCAGTCGGCGATGGTTTGATACTGCAGGGTCATGGCGTGTTCGCGGTCCAGACGTGCGGGGGTCGCCTATCATACCGGCAATCGAGGCCAGCCCATATCACGCAAAGTGAGTTCGCTAGGACCAAATGGAATAAGGCGCCCCTCGGCATGCTTCCAATCCCTTGGTCGTCGATGAACCGGCCTGCTGCGCAGACCGGCCCGCCGGCCGACTTACTCGACCGTTTCCCTGTCCGCGGCCGGTAGTCGCATGATGATACGCAAACCTTCCAGAGTGTTTTCCGCCCACATGTCGCCGCCCTGCAGCCGCAAGGAGTTGCGGGCGATACTCAGCCCCAGACCGAACCCTCCGTCGCCAGGGCGTGCGCCATCGAGACGAATGAACGGTGCGAAGATCCGCTCCAGGTCACCGTCATCCACCCCGCCGCCCTGGTCGTCCAGCCAGATCAACCAATCGGCGCCATCACGACGCCCACCCAGCCGCACCAGCCCACCGGGCGGCGAATGTCGGATCGCGTTGCGCAGAATGTTTTCCAGCGCCTGTGCCAGGGTGTTCAAATGCCCACGGACCCAGCATTCGCTGCCTAAGTCGCAGCTCAACTGACGGGGCGACCAAAAGCTCTCGAAGCAGGCGTCGTCGACCAGCATGTCCCACAGCGCCAGCAGTTGAATGTCCTCGTCCGGCAGTTTCTCCCGCTCGGCGTCCAGCCAGGCCAGGTGCAGGGTGTCGTCCACCAGTCGCCGCATCCCTTCGACCTCGCGGCTCAGGCGCTCGCGCAGTTCCGGCAGGCTCTGCTCGCTGTCGCAGGCCACGCGCAAGCGGCTCAGCGGTGTGCGCAGCTCATGGGAAAGATCGCGCAGCAATTGTTGCTGGATCTGCACGGTGGATTGCAGCCGCGCGGCCATGTGGTCGAACGCCCGGTTGAGCTCTCCCAACTCGTCCTGTCGAGAAGTCATCTGAGGCGAGAGCCGGCTGGAGAGGCGATCGGCGCGCCAGGCATTGGCCTGTTCCCGCAACTGATTGAGGGGGCGAATCAACAGCCGGTACAAACCGACGCACAACAGCAGGGTGAACAAGGCCGGAATCACGGCGTTGGTCAACATCTGCCACAGCAAGGCGTGGCGGCCGGGGGTGAAGCGCTCGGGCAGTTCGATGACCAGGCTGCCGACGGCCGGGTGCTGGGGAAACGGAATCTTTAGCCAGGGCGCGGACTTCTGGCGCCTGCTCATCGGCCAGTCCACCCCCCGCATGAAGGTCAGGCGCTGCATTTGAACATCGTCCAGCGGCACGCTGCCCAGGGATTGCAGATCACGCCCGATCACGCCCACCCAGCCCTTCTCATGGCGGCGGACTTCGCGCAGCCACGCATCGACCCCCTGCTGTCGCCCAACCTTCCAAGCCTGCTCGGCCTCGGCAGCGTAGCCGTTGAGCACGCGGCGGGATTCAGCAGACAGATAGGCATTCTGCGTTTCCAGGTAACGCCCCCAGTACCAACTGAGCCAGATCATCAGCAGGCAGAAGCCCACCAGCAGAACCACCAGTTTCCAGAACAGCGAATGCCTGCCAGGCAGGCCAGGATTGCTTTCAGCCATCGACAGCTGCCGTTGTCAGCACGTAGCCCTTGCCCCACACCGTGCGGACGTGGCCCTCTTCATAGCCGACGGCCTTGAGCTTGCGGCGGATCTGACTGACGTGCATGTCCAGGCTACGGTCATGCTGCGAATAGCCCCGTTGCAGCACATGCTGATAAAGGAAAGGTTTACTGAGCACTTCCTCGGGGCTGCGCCACAAGGTCTCCAGCAGCCGGTACTCGGTAGGGGTCAACTGCGCAGCCCTGCCCGCGAACGTCACGTCGCACACCCCTTCGTCGAAGGCCAGCGCCCCAGGCTTCGGCAGGTCGGCCGGAGGAGGCATGCCTGGGCGCGCGTGGCCACTGCGGTCCAGCGCCACGCGCCGCAGGATGGCCTCGATGCGAACCCTCAGTTCATCGACGCTGAAAGGCTTGGGCAGGTAATCATCGGCGCCGTTGCGGAAGCCACTGATGCGGTCCGCTTCGGCGCCGAGGGCCGACATCAGGATGATGGGCACGGTGTGGTGACGGCGCAGGTTCACGAGGATGTCGAGGCCGTTCATGCCCGGCAGCAGAATGTCCATCAATACCACGTCGAAAGGCTGGGACTGCGCCCTTTCGAGCCCTTCCACGCCGTTGCGACACCAGGTGACATGGAAGCCACAGCGGTCCAGTTGCTCATGAACGAACGCGCCGAGCACGGGATCGTCCTCGATGGCGAGGATGCTGGGGCGGTGAATGGTGGCGGGATTCATTGGCGTCTGCGATTGATTCTCAAGGCCGTGATTATTCAAGATTGCCCTGTGCCGAGCAATGGTGACTGATCGCCAAAGCCGGTAGGACGCTTCGCCGATCGCCATTTAGCCGCCAATCCTTGCGCGCAACTAGCTACACTGCGCAGACGACCATAGGGCTGTATGCCGAACATCAGGGCACGCTGGCGCAGGACTTGCCATGCAACGACGGATAACCGCGCGTGCCGGAGAACACAATGTGCTGAACAGACTGGGCATAAAAGGCCGCGTGCTGCTCCTGACTCTGCTGCCGACCTGCCTGATGGCGGGGCTGCTGGGAGGCTATTTCACCTGGATGCAGCTTTCCGAGTTGCAGACCCAGTTGGTCAAGCGCGGCGAGATGATCGCCAACGAACTGGCTCCGCTATCGGCGGCGGCGCTGGCCACTGCCGACAAACCGATGCTCGACCGCATCGCCGGGCAGGTGCTGGAACAGGCGGACGTGCGCGCGGTGTCGTTCCTGGACGCCGAGCGCAACGTGCTCGCCCACGCCGGGCCGACCATGATCAACCAGCCACCGATCGGCAGCGGCACCCACCTGTTGCAGCGCTCCGAGAACGACGCCACGCGTTACCTCATGCCGGTATTCGGTCGCAATCGTCATCTCACCGGTGATGTGGTCCCGGCAGAAGCCGACCGGCTGTTGGGTTGGGTCGAACTGGAACTGTCCCACAGCGGCACCCTGTTGCGCGGTTACCGCAGCCTGTTCGCCAGTCTGCTGCTGATTGCCGCCGGGCTGGGCCTGACCGCAATCCTCGCGCTGCGCATGAGCCGCACCATCAACGGGCCAATCAGTCAGATCAAACACGTCGTCGCCCAGTTGAAAGAAGGCAACCTCGAAGCACGACTGCCTCCGATGGGCAGTCATGAGCTGGACGAACTCGGGTCAGGGATCAACCGCATGGCGGCGACCCTGCAAAACGCTCAGGAAGAGCTGCAGCACAACATCGAGCAGGCCACCGAGGACGTGCGCCAGAACCTGGAAACCATCGAAATCCAGAACATCGAACTGGACCTGGCGCGCAAGGAGGCCCTGGAGGCGAGCCGGATCAAGTCGGAATTCCTGGCCAACATGAGCCACGAGATCCGCACGCCGCTCAACGGCATCCTGGGGTTCACCCACCTGCTGCAGAAAAGCGAGCTCACACCGCGTCAGCATGATTATTTAGGCACCATCGAAAAGTCGGCCGACAGCCTGCTGAGCATCATCAACGAGATTCTGGACTTCTCGAAGATCGAAGCAGGCAAGCTGGTGCTCGACACCATCCCCTTCAACCTGCGGGACCTGTTGCAGGACACGCTGACGATCCTCGCCCCGGCGGCCCACGCCAAACAGCTGGAGCTGGTGAGTCTGGTGTACCGCGACACGCCTCTATCGCTGGTGGGCGATCCGCTGCGGCTCAAACAGATCCTGACCAACCTCGTCAGCAATGCCATCAAGTTCACCCGCGAAGGCACCATTGTCGCTCGGGCGATGCTGGAGGAAGAACATGAAGACGCTGTGCAACTGCGCATCAGCGTGCAGGACACCGGCATCGGTCTGTCCAGTCAGGATGTTCGCGCGCTGTTCCAGGCGTTCAGCCAGGCCGACAACTCCTTGTCACGCCATTCTGGCGGCACCGGGCTGGGGTTGGTGATCTCCAAGCGGCTGATCGAGCAGATGGGCGGCGAAATCGGTGTGGAAAGCACGCCCGGCGAAGGCTCGGAATTCTGGATCACCCTGACATTGCCGAAAACCCGCAATGACATTGAGGACCTGCCCGCCCCGCCGCTGCTGGGTCGCCGCGTCGCGGTCCTCGAGCACCACGACTTGGCGCGTCAGGCATTGGAGCACCAACTGGAAGACTGCGGCTTGCAGCCGATGGTCTTCAACAACGTGGAAAACCTCATCAATGGGGTGACGGTGGTGCACCAGACGCCGCACGCCATCGACATGGCGGTGCTCGGCGTGACTGCGCACGAACTGCCGCCAGAGCGCTTGCGTCAGCAGATCTGGGACCTGGAAAACCTCGACTGCAAAGTGCTGGTGCTATGCCCGACCACCGAACAGGCGCTGTATCAGGCCTCGGTGCCCGATGCCTATACCCAATTGCAGGCCAAACCGGCGTGCACCCGCAAGCTGCGCCGGGCGTTGTCCGAATTGATCAACCCCAAGCAATTGCGCAACGAAGCACCCGAACCGGTTTCCAGCAGGCCTGCGCGGATCCTGTGCGTGGACGACAACCCGGCCAACCTGTTGCTGGTCCAGACCCTGCTCGAAGACATGGGCGCCAGAGTGATGGCCGTGGACAGCGGCTATGCGGCGGTTCAGGCCGTGCAGGAAGAACCCTTCGATCTGGTGCTGATGGACGTCCAGATGCCCGGCATGGATGGCCGCCAGGCCACCGAGGCGATTCGCAGTTGGGAAACCGAACGGCAGATTACGTCGCTGCCGATCGTTGCCCTCACCGCCCACGCCATGGCCAATGAAAAGCGTGCCCTTTTGCAAAGCGGCATGGACGATTACCTGACCAAGCCGATCAGCGAACGACAACTGGCGCAGGTGGTGCTGAAGTGGACGGGTCTGGCCTTGCGCAATCAAGCTCCCGAACGTCACCACGAGATCAGCCACGGCGGCATCAACCTGCAAGTGCTCGATCATGAAGAAGGCTTGCGCCTGGCCGCCGGAAAGGCGGATCTTGCCGCAGACATGCTGGCGATGCTGCTTGCCTCGCTGGACACTGACCGTCAGGCAATAAGGGCTGCCCGTGAAGAAAACGACCACGTCGCGCTGATCGAGCGGGTTCATCGCCTCCATGGCGCAACCCGTTACTGCGGCGTGCCACAGCTTCGCGCAGCCTGTCAGCGCAGCGAAACCCTGCTCAAGCAAGCGTCGCCGGACAGCGGTCAGGCACTGGACGACCTGGAGAAAGCCATTACCCGCCTCGAGACCGAGGCACGAGTGAGTGCTTGATGTGGATCAATACCGCCAAAACCAACCCTGCCATGTTCTTGGGTAGGCGCGTGGCGCCCCCCGTTCCAAAGGATCGATCCGCATTCAAGTCGTGAGGAGCCCCAATGCGCACCCTTCTCTATAGCAGCCAGGCCTACGATCGCGACAGCTTCCTCGCCACGCCCAATGACGGTGGCATCGAGCTGTATTTTCAGCCTGCACGGCTGACGCTGGATACGGTCGCGCTGACTGACGGCTATCCGGTGATTTGCGCATTCATCAACGATGACTTGAGCACGCCGGTGCTGGAGCGTCTCGCGGCCGGCGGCACACGCCTGGTCGCCCTGCGGTCGGCCGGTTTCAACCATGTCGACCTGCCCGCCGCCCGGCGGCTGGGGCTGACGGTGGTGCGGGTCCCCGCCTACTCGCCCCATGCCGTCGCCGAACACGCGGTGGCGCTAATCCTTTCGCTCAATCGGCACCTGCATCGCGCCTACAACCGCACCCGCGATGGCGACTTCACGTTGCATGGCCTGACCGGGTTCGACCTGGTGGGCAAGACCGTCGGCGTGGTGGGCACCGGACAGATCGGGGCGGCGTTCGCCCGGATCATGGCCGGGTTCGGCTGCCGATTACTCGCCTACGACCCCTATCCGAATCCTGACGTCCTGGCCTTGGGCGGGCGCTATCTGCCGCTGGAGCAGGTGTTGTCACAGGCGCAGATTGTCAGCCTGCATTGCCCGCTCAACGACGACACGCGCCACCTGATCAACGCCGACTCACTGTCCCGAATGCCGCGCGGGGCAATGCTCATCAACACCGGTCGCGGTGCCCTGGTGGACACCCCCGCATTGGTGGATGCGTTGAAAACCGGGCAACTGGGCTATCTGGGGCTGGACGTGTACGAGGAAGAGGCGCAGTTGTTCTTCGAAGACCGTTCGGACTTGCCCCTGCAGGACGACGTGCTCGCACGGCTGCTCACGTTTCCCAACGTAGTGATCACGGCGCATCAGGCGTTTCTGACCCACGAAGCGCTGGGCGCAATTGCCCAGACGACGCTGGAGAACATCAGGCAATGGGCAGCGGGCACACCTCGGAATTTGGTGTGAGCGACTGCCCTGCGGCAGCCAGACAACACCCACTAAAGTGTTAGCATGCGCGCCTATTTGGAGACCCTCATGGCCGAACACGATTTTCGTTACAGCATGCTCACCCCGCAACATACCCTGATCGAATGCCGCAGCCTGGCGGTGGGACGTTACCAAGTCACTGGCAACGGAGGCTCGATCAAGCACGATGACGTCTTGCTGGTGACGGTCAAAGGCAGCAAGGACCTGTACATGCGCCTGAACGTCGAAAAGGTTCGTCACCTCATCAATCCGCCGGGTCAATGGGTGGCGGTGGCCAATGGGCCGGCCTTCACGGAACTGGCGATCCACCAATGGAAAGTCACCTGCAACGGCTGCGGGAAAGTGCAGGACGTCGAGTTCATGGTCGACGGCAAGGAAGGCAAGAAAGCCCTGAAGCCCGCGGCCACGGCACGCATTGCCGAACTGGGCTGGGTGACGTCTGGGGAACGGCACCTGTGCCCCGCCTGCGCAAAAGACGCCGCATGAAACGGCTGCTGGTAACCCTGGCCATCTCGCTGCTCAGCGGTTGTGCCCATGACAGCGATGCGCTCAGGCGTGACCACGGGTATGTGCTGGAATGGATCGGCGAACGCCCCTTGATCGACAACAGTCACTTGACCATGACCTTGGGCGAGGATGGCCGAGCCTACGGCAGTGGTGGCTGCAACCACTGGTTCGCGGCGTACCGGCTGGAGGGTGATGCGATCAGCTTCGGCCCGGTTGGCAGCACCCGCAGGCTCTGCGCCCCGGCGCTGATGGAACAGGAGCGTCGATTCTTCGACGCCCTGGGCCACGTGCAGCGTTGGGACCTGTCGAACGTCCAGCAACTGCAACTCTGGCCCGCCGAGGGGTTGCCGCTGCGGTTGTGGCTTGAAGAAGACTGAATCATCCGCCTGCCGACAAACTGCCGTGGCTGAGCGAGGGACTCAACCCTTGCCTTTGAGCTCAGCCAGTTTCTGCGCCACGCCTGCTGCGGTCTGCTCCCCCATCAGTTGTTCACGCACCTTGCCCTTGTCGTCGATGATGTAAGTCACGGGCAATGCTTCGCTCTTGGGCAGGTCGTATTGCTCGGCGGGGTCCTGGGCCAACACGGTGAACTTGATGCCCAGCGCGTTGGCAGCGCTTTTCAGGTCTTCGCCCTGCAGGTTATCGAAATTGACCCCGAACACGCTGACGTTCTGCCCTTGCGTCTGCTCGGCCAACGCATTCAATTCGGGGATTTCCGTTCGGCAGGGCCCGCACCATTCCGCCCAGTAGTTGATGACCAGCCAGTGTTTGTCCACCCGGTCGCTGGCGACCTTCTGACCGTTCTGGTCGGTGCCCAGATCCACCCCGCACCCACTGAGCAACATACTGCCGAAAAGCACTACCGCTGCTGCCAACCGCCTTGCCATGATGCATGTTCCTTTCGAAGAAAACCCGATGCAGGCGCTCGCTTGGCCTTTACCGTCACCGCTGTAGAATAGCCGCCACCTCATGAAAGATGCGACCTGCAAATGACCGATCTGACGCTTTATCACAACCCGCGCTGCTCCAAGTCACGTGGCGCGCTGGAATTGCTCGAAGCGCGCGGGCTGGCTCCGACCATCGTCCGCTACCTGGAAACCCCACCGAGCGCCGCCGAGCTGTCGAATCTGCTCGGCAAGCTCGGCATCGCTGCCCGCGATCTGCTGCGCACCGGCGAAGACGAGTACAAGACGCTCAACCTGGCCGATGCGGGTCTCGACGAGGCCGCACTGATCGAGGCCATGGTAAGCCACCCCAAGCTGATCGAGCGCCCGATCCTGATCGTCGGTGACAAGGCAGTGATCGGCCGGCCGCCCGAAAGAATCCTGGAGATTCTGCCGTGAGCGCGCCTTATATTCTGGTGTTGTTCTACAGCCGCAACGGCTCGACCGGCGAGATGGCCCGACAGATCGCCCGTGGCGTGGAAATGGCGGGCATGGAAGCGCGTCTGCGCACGGTCCCGGCGGTTTCGAGTGACTGTGAGGCGGTGGCCCCAAGCATTCCTGACACCGGTGCGCTGTACGCGACCCTGGATGACTTGAAGAACTGTTCAGGCCTGGCTCTGGGCAGCCCGACCCGTTTTGGCAACATGGCCGCGCCGTTGAAATACTTTCTCGACGGCACCAGCAACCTGTGGCTGACCGGCGCATTGGTAGGCAAGCCCGCCAGCGTATTCACCTCCACCGCCAGTTTGCACGGAGGTCAGGAAACCACCTTGATGTCCATGCTCCTGCCGCTGTTGCACCACGGCATGCTGATCACCGGCCTGCCCTACAGCGAGGCGGCACTGGTCGAAACCCGTGGCGGCGGCACGCCCTATGGGGCCAGCCATCACGCCGGTGCTGACGGCAAACGGCCGCTGGATCAGCACGAGACCACCTTGTGTCGTGCACTCGGCCAGCGTCTGGCGAAAACCGCGCAGTTGTTGGACCCATCGCGTGGCTGAAAAGCCCCGGCGACTGCCCCCACTGAAATGGTTGGAACCCCGGCTGCGCTGGAGCCGGGCAGCTGCCTTGCTGTGTTTTTTTGCGTTGATTGCGCTGCTGTGCCTGTACTATCTGGGTTTCGCCGACCTTCACGGCGCCCGGCCGTGGGTCATTCTGTCGATCGAACTGGTGCCTTTGCTGCTGCTCGCACCGGGCATGCTGACCGCCAGCGCGCGTGGGCACGCCTGGATGTGTTTCGTGGTGAACCTGTATTTCATCAAGGGCGCACTGGCCGCGTTCGATCCGGGCCGCGCCCTGTTCGGCGTGCTGGAAATGATGGCGAGCCTGGCTGTGTTCGTGAGCGCCCTGCTATATGCGCGCTGGCGGTTTCAGTACCAGCGCACACGATCGGAACGGCAGGCGTAAGCTTGCGTGCGCCTGTCCAACCTCGCACTTCAAACCCCTATCAAGATTCTCCCTGGAGAGGGCATGCAAGACTACAAATGGCTCCATGAATACTGCCTCAACCGTTTCGGCTCCGCCGCCGCGCTCGACGCCCACCTGCCTGAACCCGCCACCCCCACACAGCTCAAAGCGCTCAGCGACGACCGTTACTTGTCGACGCTGGCACTGCGGGTGTTCCGCGCGGGCTTGAAGCACAGCGTCGTCGACGCCAAATGGCCGGCGTTCGAGCAGGTGTTCTTCGGCTTCGACCCGCAGAAGGTCACGCTGATGGGCGCGGACCATATCGAGCGCCTCATGCAGGATGAACGCATCATCCGCCATCTGGGCAAATTGAAAAGCGTGCCGCGCAATGCCCAGATGATCCTCGATATCACCCAGGCACACGGCAGCTTCGGCCAGTTCATCGCCGATTGGCCAGTGACCGATATCGTCGGCCTGTGGCGCTACCTGGCCAAGCACGGCAATCAGTTGGGTGGGCTGTCGGCACCGCGCTTTCTGAGAATGGTGGGCAAGGACACGTTCATCCCCAGCGACGACGTAGTGGCCGCGCTCAACGCGCAAAACATCGTCGACAAGGTGCCGACCAGCCAGCGCGATCAGGCAGCGGTGCAGGCAGCGTTCAACCAATGGCACGCCGAAAGCGGCCGACCGCTTTGCCAGTTGTCGATGATGCTGGCCTACACGACCAACCACTGATCTTTTTTTCACCCGACCGCATCGGCACGGCGCGTAACTAATTGGAGGTCGTATACAATATCCGGCATCCGCCCACAGCCCGAGTCCTGCGCGTGCCCTTTCTCCTCCCTGACGCACCCAACCTCGGCGTCGCCCCGTCGGCGTCCGAGGTCATTGCCAAGTTCCTCCGCGAGTCGATCATTTCCGGCCAGTTCGCCGAAGACGAACCCATTCGGCAGGACGACATCGCCCGCGTGTTCAATGTAAGCAAGATTCCGGTGCGCGAAGCCTTGAAACGGCTGGAAGCCGAGGGCCTGGTGCAATTCCAGCGCAACAAGGGCGCGGTGGTCACGCGCATTTCCGAGCCGGAGCTGGCGCAGATTTTCGAAGTCCGGGTGCTGCTGGAGGTCCAGGCGATTCGCTTGGCCGTGCCGCGCTTGACCCAGGCCCAGCTTGACCGGGCCAGGGCCATCTGTGACGAGTTCGTCGGCGATGACGACATCGGCCGCTGGGCTGAGCTGAACTGGGCTTTCCATACGTGCCTCTACGAAGCCGCGCAGCGCCCGTTTCTGCTGAACATGATCCGCTCGATTCACGACAAGGTGGAACGCTATCTGCGGGTGCAGATGAGTTTTGACGAGGGCAAGGAACGCGCCGACCAAGAGCACCGTGAAATCCTCAAGGCCTGTGCCGATCGTGACGTGGAGACCGCCGCCGAACTCATCGAACATCACATCATCGGCGTCTGCCGAGCGCTCTACGCGCATCTGCCCCACGCCGAGATCAGCGAAATCTGACCGCTCGGGCACTGTGCCGATTTCGTCATCGCCGAGGGCGAAATCGGTCAAGACCCGTTATCCCGTTCCCGCCAATCTGTTGCCGGTCGTCAACGACTGTCGCCGATCCAGCGCGTTGTCCGTATCCGGGGCGCGCAGCGATTCGCGCAACTCACTGGCAGGGGGTAGCACATGAAACGCATCCAGATCCTCGACTCCCACACCGGCGGCGAACCCACTCGTCTGGTGCTGGATGGCTTTCCCGACCTCGGCCACGGCAGCATGGCGGAGCGGCGACAGCTGTTGGCCGATGCCTATGACGACTGGCGCGCGGCCACGGTCCTCGAGCCTCGCGGCAGCGACGTGCTGGTGGGTGCGCTGTTGTGCGAGCCTGTCGATCCCCAGTCCTGTGCCGGGGTGATCTTCTTCAATAACTCGGGGTATCTGGGCATGTGCGGCCACGGCACGATCGGCCTGGTGGTGTCACTGGCACATCTGGGCAGGATCGGACCAGGGGTCCACCGCATCGAAACCCCGGTGGGTACCGTCCAGGCGACCCTGCATGAAGACCGTTCGGTCAGCGTCGACAACGTCCCGTCCTATCGCTATCGCAAGAACTTCATCGTTGACGTGCCGGGCGTGGGCAGCGTGACCGGCGACATTGCCTGGGGCGGCAACTGGTTCTTTCTCATTGCCGACCATGGCCTGAGCGTGTCGAGCGATCACCTCGACGCACTGACCGACTACACCTGGAAAGTCCGTCAGGCGCTGGAGAGCCAGGGCGTTCGGGGTGAAGACGGCGGCATTATCGATCACATCGAACTGTTCGCCGATGACGATCAGGCTGACAGCCGCAACTTCGTCCTGTGCCCCGGCAAAGCCTACGACCGCTCACCCTGCGGCACCGGCACCAGCGCCAAACTGGCTTGCCTGGCCGCAGACGGCAAGCTGGAGCCGGGCGCCGTCTGGCAACAGGCAAGCGTCATCGGCAGCCAGTTCGAGGGCAGTTTCAAGTGGCAACATGGCGAACGGCAGTTGGGCGACCGCATAGTCCCTACGATCCGCGGGCGAGCCTACATCAGCGCTGAAGCGACCTTACTGTTGGACGATGCCGACCCGTTCGCCTGGGGCATTCGCCTTTGATCGAGGGCAAGGCGGCCGACGTGATCGTGATCGGCGGCGGGATCATCGGGGCCGCTTGCGCGGACGAACTGGCTCGCCACGGCGTCAACGTGCTGGTGCTCGATTGCCAGCGCCCGGCCGCGACGGCGGCAGGGATGGGCCATCTGGTGGTGCTGGACCACAGCCCGGCCGAACTGGCCTTGGGGAATTACTCCGTCGGGCTGTGGCGCGAGCTGGCGCCGCACATGCCCGATGACTGCGCCCTGCGCACCAACGGTACGTTATGGCTGGCCTGCAACGATCAGGAAATGGTCGAGGCCGAGCGTAAACACGCGGCGTTGAACGAATGCGGCATGGCGTGCGAGTTGCTGACCGGCGCCGCGGTGGCGGACGCTGAACCCGCGCTGCGTCCAGGACTTGCGGGCGCGCTAAGGGTCGCGGGCGACGGAATTCTCTACGCACCGAATGCGGCGCGCTGGCTGTTGCAACGCCAGCCCCATCAGGTGCGACAGCAGCGGGCGGAGGTGGTGGACGTCGAGGGTCCTCGCGTACGGCTGGCGGACGGCCAATGGCTGCAAGCCGACGCCGTGGTGCTGGCCAACGGCATCCACGCCAGGACGCTGTGCCCTGAGTTGCCACTGGAACCGAAAAAAGGTCATCTGTTGATCACCGACCGCTACCCGGCCCGGATCACCCACACCCTCGTGGAACTGGGCTATGTCACCAGCGCGCATCAGGGCAAGGGCCCGTCGGTGGCGTTCAACGTCCAGCAGCGTCCCACCGGGCAACTGTTCGTCGGCTCGTCCCGGCAGTTCGATCAAGATGACGCGGCCATCGATGCCGCGATGTTGGGCCGGATGCTGCGGCGTGCCATGGAATTTCTGCCGGACCTGGGAACCCTGAACGGCATCCGCAGTTGGACGGGCTTGCGTGCTGCCAGCCCGGACGGGCAGCCCCTGATCGGGGAACATCCCGCGCAACCCGGCCTGTGGCTGGCCGTGGGGCATGAAGGGCTGGGTGTGACCACCGCCACGGGGACGGCCCGTCTGCTGGCTGCGCAATTGCTGCGCGCGCCGCTGCCCGAACCTCTTCAGGCGCACCTGAACGCCTTTTTGCCGCAACGCTTCATTGGAGCCTCCGCCCATGCCTGAGCTGAATATCGATGGTCAACCGGTTCGTTTCAGCCCTGGCACCACGGTGGCGGCCGCCTTGATGTCCAGTGGCGACCATTGCGCCCGCACATCGGTGAGCGGGCTGCGGCGTGCGCCGCTGTGCGGGATGGGCATCTGTCAGGAATGCCGGGTCAACATCGACGGCCTGCGCCGGTTGGCCTGCCAGACGCTGTGCCGTGAGGGCATGCAGGTGGAGACACGCTCATGAGTGACAGCGTCGACCTGCTGATCGTCGGCGCCGGCCCCGCCGGAATGGCTGCAGCCCTGGCAGCGGCCCCCAGCGGCATGCGTATCGCGATCCTCGACGACAACCCACAGCCCGGCGGGCAGATATGGCGAGATGGCTCGCAAGCGCGGCTACCGGCGCAGGCCATTGCGATGCGCGCCGCGCTGGCTCGGTACCCCCATGTTCAGGTGCACAGTGGCACCCGAGTCGTGGCGCTGGCGGGCCCCAGGCAGGTGCTGCTGGAAAACGCCGAACGTGGCTGGGTGTTGAAATACGATGCGTTGATCCTGTGCACCGGCGCCCGCGAGCGCCTGCTGCCCTTTCCGGGCTGGACGCTGCCCGGCGTCACCGGCGCAGGCGGCCTGCAAGCCTTGATCAAGGGTGGCTTGCCGGTGGCGGGCGAGCGCGTCGTCATCGCGGGAAGTGGTCCGTTATTGTTGGCCACGGCAGCCACCGCCAGCCAGCACGGCGCCGTGGTCGTGCGCATCGCCGAACAGGCGGCTCTGAGCGCGGTCAGCCGATTCGCGGCAGGTCTGTGGCGATGGCCGAACAAGGCGGCTCAAGCCTTGACGCTGAGCAGTACCCGCTACCGGACGTCCGCCTATGTCATTGCCGCCGTGGGCTCGGACCGGCTTGAGTCGGTGCGAATCCAGGCGGGAACCAGCGTCCAGGAAATACCCTGCGACCGCCTGGCCTGCGGCTTCGGGCTGGTGCCCAACGTCGAGATCGCTGCCGCCCTGGGCTGTCGCATCGAACAGCAGGCGGTCGCGGTGGACGCCTGGCAGACCACCAGCGTCGCAGGCCTGTACGCAGCAGGAGAATGCACCGGTTTCGGCGGCAGTGAGCTGGCCCTGATCGAGGGGCGGATCGCAGGGTTGGTCGCCAGCGGCCAGAAGGACGAAGCGCAGGCCTGCTGGTCGCAGCGTCAGCGTTGGCAACGCTTCGCCGACACCTTGAACCGCGCATTTTCACTCACGCCAGCCGTGAGACACCTGGCCGCGGCGGACACACTGGTCTGTCGCTGCGAAGACGTGCCCTACTCGGCCCTGGCGCCTCACGGCGACTGGACGAGCGCCAAGCTGAACACCCGCTGCGGCATGGGCGCGTGCCAAGGCCGAATCTGCGCCACGGCTGCCCAGACGTTATTCGGCTGGGAAGCCCCATGCCCACGGCCGCCCTTCAGCCCGGCGCGCATCGCGACATTGGCGTGTCTCGACGACGCCGACGGTTCCAGCGCTGCGCCTTCCTGTATCGGCTGATTCGGAGCAGACGCGCGGGGCTAGAATCCGGCATCATCGGCGATGTCTCTCGATGCCCTGCGGCGCCTAAATGCTCGACTTGATTCCCACTTCCCCCCTCGACAGCCTCGACCAGTTGCTGAGCAGCCTGGAACGGGTTGCACCGCTGTTCGACGCGATCCCCGGCGTGGTGTTCTTCGTCAAAGACACGCAGGCGCGGTACGCGCTGGTCAATCAGACGCTGGTGCAACGCTGCGGCTGCAAGGAGAAGCGCCAACTGGTCGGGCGCACCGCAGAGGACGTATTCCCGGCCAGATTCGGGCCGCTGTACACCGCCCAGGACCGACGCGTCCTGGCTGACGGCAGGCAACTGAGCGACCAACTGGAACTGCACCTTTATTACGGCAACCGGCCTGTCTGGTGCTTGACGCACAAGATTGCCCTGCGCGACAGCCGGGGCACTATCATCGGCCTGGCGGGCATATCGCGCGACTTGCAGACCCTGCACTCACACCCCGCCTACCAGAAACTGGCCGAAGTCGATGGCTACATTCGCGAGCATTTCGCCCGCCCGATCACCCTGGAAGAACTGACGGCAATCGCCGGGCTTTCCGTCGCGCAACTGGAGCGCTACTGCAAGAAAATTTTTCAGCTCACCCCTCGGCAGATGATCCACAAAGCGCGCTTGGGTGAAGCCTCTCGGCTGCTGCGTGAACACCTCTCGATCACTGAGGTGGCGTTACGTTGCGGCTATACGGACCACAGCGCCTTCAGTCGCCAGTTCCGGGCTCTGACCGGCGTTTCACCGAGCCAATACCGCGAGTCCCAACAGTAACGGCTAGGCCTGCTGCTCCCCCCCGCCCTGGCGTCGGCCCTCATCAGCAGAACCGTCCGGGCCGTGCCTCGATAGAGCATCGCCCTGCTTTTTTGCTCCCTTATGTAACACCGCCACCCGATCCGCCGGACGCCCGCGTCCCGTAACCCACTGATCCTCCGACTGAATTGCGACGAGGGCCAAAGAGGCACGCCCCATGCATAGAAAATATCGTATACGAAATCACTTATCCGGCTGTTTCCTTACGTGCATCCATCGAGGCATCTATGAAAAAGCATGCTGTTGCAGTAGCCCTCCTCGCCGTCATGAGTTCGTCCTTCATCAATGCAGCCTTGGCCGACAAGCTCGATGACATCATCGACTCCGGCAAACTCCGCTGCGCCGTGACACTGGATTTTCCGCCGATGGGCTCGCGGGATGACAAGAACAACCCGGTCGGATTCGACGTCGATTACTGCAACGACCTGGCGAAAGTGCTGGGCGTTACCGCCGAAGTGGTGGAGACACCGTTCCCTGACCGGATTCCGGCCCTGGTCTCCGGGCGTGCCGATGTCATCGTCGCCTCCACCTCCGACACCCTGGAGCGGGCCAAGACGGTAGCCATGACGATCCCTTACTTCGCCTTTCAGATGGTCGTGCTGACCCGCGACAACACCGGCATCGGTAAATACGAAGACCTCAAAGGCAAAAACGTCGGCAACACCAGTGGCACTTACGAGGCGATCGCTCTGGAGAAGGACCAAAAGGCCTGGGGCACCGGCAGCTTCCGCGCTTATCAGACCCAGAACGACACCATACTGGCGGTTGCGCAAGGCCATATCGATGCGACGGTCGTGACCAACACCGTTGCGGCCGCAACACTCAAATCCGGCAAGTACAAGGGGCTGAAAGTCGCCGGTAACGCGCCTTACGTCATCGATTACGTGTCCCTGGCCGCCAAGCGCAACGAGTACGGCTTGATCCATTACCTGAACCTGTTCGTCAACCAGCAAGTGCGCACCGGCCGCTACGAAGAATTGTGGAAGAAGTGGGTGGGCGATGACATCAAGCCCGCAAACCTGACGGTGCCAGGTGTGTATTACTGAGTCCCGTTACACCCTGGCGTCGATCAGCCGGGCCGATGTCGCCTGTCGGCGTGACGCATGAAGCTCTCATTCAGGAATCCACGATGTCTGAAGTGTCTTTGAACGGGCGTTGTCTGGTCTCAGGCAGCGCCCAGGGCGAGCTGTTGTATGCCGATGTCGCCTTGAGCTTCTGGGGCGGCGTCGAGCCCTTCACCGGTGAGGTGATCGACCGCCACCACCCCCTCAGCGGCCAGTTCATCACGGGCAAGGTGCTGGCGATTCCCAGCGGGCGCGGGTCGTGCACGGGCAGCAGCGTGCTGCTGGAATTGATCCTCAACGGGCACGCGCCGTCCGCTCTGGTGTTCGAGCGCGTCGAGGACATACTCACGCTAGGCGTCATGGTGGCCGAGCAGATGTTTGGTCAATCGATCCCGGTGGTCAGCCTCGGCGAGGCAGGCTTCACGGCGCTGCGCGAGGCCAGCTTCGTGCGGATCGAGAACAGTCGGGTAACCGCGTTCGAAGCGCCGCCCCCGGCGCTGCCGCCAACCCGAAGGGTCCAGAACACCGGGTCATCTCCCGCCATCACCCTCACCGAAATGGATCGGGCGTTTCTGGATGGCGCGTATGGCAAGGCTGCGCAAGTGGCAATGGGCATCATCCTGCGCATGGCCGAACTGCAAGGCGCCACGCAGTTGCTCGACATCACGCAGGCGCATATCGACGGCTGCATCTACACCGGCCCGGCTAGCTTGCGCTTCGCCCGGCAACTCGTGGATTGGAACGCCAGGGTGCGGGTCCCGACCACCCTTAATTCGATCTCCGTGGACAAGCGACGCTGGCGGGCACTCGGCGTCGATCCGGCCATCGGCGAGCCAGCGAGTCAGTTGGGCGACGCCTATCTGGACATGGGCGCGCGGGTCAGTTTCACCTGCGCACCGTATTTGCTGGACAGCGCGCCGGAGCTGGGCGAGCAGATTGTCTGGGCCGAGTCCAACGCGGTGGTCTACGCCAACAGCGTGATCGGCGCGCGCACCTTGAAATACCCCGATTACCTGGACATCTGCATTGCCCTGACGGGACGGGCGCCAAAGGTCGGTTGTCACCTGACCGAGCAACGCCTGGCCACCCTGCGCATCGATGTGCCCGAGGTCGGTGTGCTGGATGACAGTTTTTATCCGCTGCTCGGCTACCACGTCGGGCTGCTCAGCGGCGCAGCCATCCCCGTGGTCTGCGGCCTGGAAAACCAGGCGCCGACGCTCGATGACCTGAAGGCCTTCGGTGCGGCCTTCGCGACCACGTCCGCCGCCCCGATGTTTCATATCGCCGGTGTCACCCCGGAAGCAACCACCGCTGAACTGGCCCTCGGGGGACACCCTCCCGAAAAAAGGCTGGTGATCAGCGCGCTGGCGTTGCTGCACAGTTGGAGGGAGCTGAACAGCGCGCAGAGCCCTGAAGTCGATGCCGTCACGCTGGGCAATCCGCATTTTTCCCTGAGCGAATGCGCGACCCTGGCCGATCTTTGCCAGGGACGGCGCAAGCACGATGACGTGACGGTTGTCATCACCTGTGGTCGCGCCACGTTGGAGGCGGCGCAGTTGGCCGGGCACGTCGAGACGCTGGAAGATTTCGGCGTGCAGTTCGTGAGCGATACCTGCTGGTGCATGCTGGGCGAGCCGGTCATTCCGCCGACCGCACGCAACCTGATGACCAACTCGGGGAAATACGCCCATTACGCTCCGGGGCTCGTGGGGCGTCGCGTGCATTTCGCCAGCCTGGCCGAATGCGTCGACAGCGCCTGCACCGGCTTTGCCAGCGCGAAGCTGCCGCCGTGGCTGCGGGGCGCCGAACGCGCGGAGGCGACGCCGCATGTTTGACTACACCTTTCACTGGCGTGCTGCATTCAAAGCGCTGCCTGACATGCTCAACGGCGCGCTGGTGACCTTCCAGACGGCTGCGCTGTCGATGATCCTCGGGGTGACCATCGCGCTGTTTCTGGTCTTCATGCGCCAAGGCAGCAACCCTGTGCTGCGCGGGTTCGCGGCGGCCTGGATCTCCATTGCGCGCAATACCCCGTCGCTGTTTCAGGTGTACATCCTCTACTTCGGCCTGGGCTCGTTCGGCGTGCACGTCAGCTCGTGGGTCGCTCTGCTCGCCGGGATCACCCTGAATAACGCGGGCTACCTGGCGGAAAACTTCCGAGGCGGTCTCAAGGCCGTGCCTGACACCCAACTGCGTGCCGCCCGCTCGCTGGGGATGAACGCCTGGCAGGCGTATCGGCTGGTCGTGATTCCACAACTGCTGCGCGTGGTGTTCTACCCGTTGACCAACCAGATGGTCTGGGCGGTGCTGATGACGTCCATGGGGGTCATCGTCGGCTTGAACAATGACCTCACGGGCGTCACCCAGGACTACAACGTCAAGACGTTCCGCACCTTCGAGTTCTTCGCCATAGCCGCCGTGCTTTATTACCTGATCGCCAAACTGATCGTGGCCGTTGCGCGGCTGCTGTCGTGGCGTCTGTTCCGGTACTGAGGAGTGGCCATGTTCAACAGCACATTCAGCTGGAACGACTTGCAGTTCATGCTTCAGGGGGCATGGGTCACCCTGGCGCTGACGATCGTGTCGATGATCATCGGCACCCTCGCCGGCGTGGTGTGCGGCATGGCCCGTGCGCTGTTGCCACGCAGCACCATTGCGTTGGCCTGGGTGCTCGATGTGTTTCGCAGCGTGCCCCTGTTGATCCAGTTCGTTCTATTCAACGCGCTGAAAAGCATCGCCGGGCTCAACTGGAGTGCCTTCACGGTGGCCTGCATCGTATTGGGCCTTTACGTCACAGCGTACTGCACCGAGATCGTCCGCAGCGGTGTGTTGTCGGTACCGCTCAGCCTGCGCCGCGCCAGCCGCTCGCTCGGCTTGAGTTACTGGCAGGACCTGCGCCGGATCGTCATGCCCATGGCGACCCGGGTCGCCTTTCCCGGCTGGGTCAACCTGCTGCTCTCAGTAATGAAAGACACCGCCCTGGTGATGTGGATCGGCATCGTCGAACTGCTGCGCGCGTCGCAGACCATCGTCACGCGTATTCAAGAACCCCTGCTGGTACTGTGCATCGCGGGTCTCATTTATTACGTCATGAGCCTGGTGATTGCCCGGTTCGGCGCCCGGCTTGAAGCAAGGTGGCAAGAACATGATTGAGATCGACAACGTTCACAAATCCTTCGGCACGCTGGAAGTCATCAAAGGCGTGAGCCTGCAAGTGGAAAAAGGCGAAGTGGTGTCGATCATCGGCGGCTCGGGTTCGGGCAAATCGACCTTGCTGATGTGCATCAACGGTCTGGAGTCGATCAAGAGCGGCAGCATCCGCGTCGACGGCACCGAAGTGCACGCCAAGGGGACCGATCTGAACAAGCTGCGCCAGAAGATCGGCATCGTGTTTCAGCAATGGAACGCGTTTCCCCACCTGACGGTGCTGGAGAACGTGATGCTGGCGCCGCGCACCGTGCTGGGCAGGAGCAAAGAGGAAGCCGAGGCGCTGGCGGTCAGCCAGCTTCGCCATGTAGGGCTGGGCGATAAGCTCAAAGTGTTTCCCGGCAAACTTTCAGGCGGCCAGCAGCAGCGCATGGCCATTGCCCGAGCGCTGGCCATGTCGCCCGATTACATGCTCTTCGACGAAGCGACCTCGGCCCTGGATCCGCAATTGGTGGGCGAGGTGCTGGACACCATGCGCATGCTCGCCGAAGACGGCATGACCATGATCCTGGTGACCCACGAAATCCGCTTTGCCCGGGACGTGTCCGACCGTGTGGCCTTTTTCCGCAACGGTCTGGTGCATGAAATCGGTACACCGGATCAGGTGATCGGCCACCCGCAGCGGCCGGAGACGGCGGATTTTCTGAAGTCGATCAATTGAAGGAGCCGGGCGCCGTGCAAGCCAGGCAGCTTCACGTGGGGGTGTGTCGTTTGAATGTCCAGTGTTTGTGTATTCCCCCAACGACATCTTTGACAGGAGGGCTTTGAAGCATGCGCTCATCGAAAGTGATTCACGTGGTCAGTTGTCACGCGGAGGGAGAGGTCGGCGACGTGATCGTCGGTGGCGTCGCACCACCGCCGGGCGACACGATTTGGGCGCAGTCGCGCTGGATCGAGAAGGACAATGTCCTGCGCAATTTCATGCTCAACGAGCCTCGCGGCGGGGTGTTCCGTCACGTCAACCTGCTGGTACCGCCCAAACATCCCCAGGCGCAGATGGGCTGGATCATCATGGAACCGGCGGATGTCCCGCCGATGTCCGGTTCAAACTCGTTGTGCGTGGCCACCGTCCTGCTCGAGAGCGGCATCCTGGCGATGACCGAGCCGCAGACCCGACTGGTCCTGGAAGCGCCGGGGGGCCTGATCGAGGCCATTGCCCAATGCCGCGACGGCAAGGTGGAGCGCGTCGAAGTGCACAATCACCCCTCCTTCGCCGACCGCCTGGATGCCTGGATCGAAGTGCCGGGCCTTGGGTCGATTCAGGTCGACACCGCCTACGGCGGAGACAGCTTTGCCATCGTCGACGCCACGACACTGGGCTTCTCGCTGACCGCCGACGAAGCGAAGGATCTGGTCGAAACGGGCTTGAAGATAACCCTGGCGGCCAACGAACAGTTGGGCTTCACCCATCCACTCAACCCGGACTGGAACCACATTTCCTTCTGCCAGATCGCCGCGCCGGTGAGCCGAGCCGGTGGCATCGCTCATGCCGCCAATGCCGTGGTGATTCGTCCCGGCAAGATCGACCGCTCGCCCTGTGGCACCGGGTGTTCGGCGCGCCTGGCGGTGCTTCACGCCAAGGGCCAACTGCAAGTCGGCGAACCCTTCATTGGCCGCTCGATCATCGGCTCGGAATTTCATTGCAAGATTGAGCGCATAACGGACGTCGCGGGGCGGCCAGCCATCGTGCCGAGCCTGTCAGGGCGTGCGTGGATCACTGGTACGCACCAGCACATGCTCGATCCGAGCGACCCTTGGCCTGAGGGCTACAAGCTCACGGATACCTGGCCGGTAGGGTTGGAGTTGTAACCGAAGGGCGACGCCATGCCTGTCGGAGGGTGGCTGGCTCACGATCGGGCGCGCAGCGGCGACCCGCGACCTGCGCCCCGCCTGTTGCATCGCGGTGGCTGAGTCCACGCTGCTGCGCAGCGGACCAAGGGCTAGCAGCCTTGCGACAAGGAGCACGTTTCACCGGGCGACATTTGCCCAAACCAGAACGTATACGAAATACATTTAATCCAAACAGGAGTCACTCATGAATCAATCCGTATCCTGGAGCGGCGTTTTTCCGGCCGTCACCACGCAGTTTCGCGAAGACTTTTCAGTGGATGTGGAAGCCACGCACACGGTCATCTCTAATCTGGTGCGCGATGGTGTGTCGGGGTTGGTCATCTGCGGCACGGTGGGCGAAAACACCTCGCTCAGCGTGGCCGAGAAAATCAGCCTCGTCGAAGCCGCCAAAGATGCAGCCGCAGGCCGTGTGCCGGTGATTTCCGGCATCGCGGAATTCACCAGCGCCCATGCCTGCGCCGTGGCCAATGAGGTCAAGAAAGCAGGGGCGGACGGCATTATGTTGATGCCTGCGCTGGTGTATTCCTCGAAACCCTTCGAAACCGCCGCGCATTTTCGGACGGTGGCCTCGGCCTGCGATCTGCCCATGATGGTTTACAACAATCCGCCCATTTATAAGAACGACGTCACGCCAGACATCCTGATCTCCTTGGCCGACTGCGACAACGTGGTCTGCTTCAAGGATTCGTCGGGCAACACCAACCGTTTCATCGACGTACGCAATGAAGTCGGCGACCGTTTCGTGTTGTTCGCCGGTCTGGACGACGTATTGGTCGAAAGCGTGGCCGTAGGGGCGGTGGGCTGGGTCTCGGGGATGTCCAACGCCTTCCCGAAAGAGGGTGAAACGCTTTTCCGGCTGGCCAAGGCAGGACGGTTTGCGGAGGCGATGGCGCTCTATGAGTGGTTCATGCCGCTGTTGCACCTGGATGCGCGTCCGGATCTGGTGCAGTGCATCAAACTCTGCGAGGCCATCATGCAGCGCGGCAGCGCCCTCACCCGTCCACCGCGCCTGGCGCTGCCAGACAGTGATCGGGTTTATGTGGAGGGGCTGATGAAGGCAGCGCTGGCGAGCAAGCCGGTGCTGCCGGATGTGGGGCTGTGATCGGAAAAACCCGATCAACCCATGCCTGAATCCAACGACACTTTGCTCTTTGCTCTTGCTCTTCCTACACAAACAGCCCAGCCACCGCCGAACGCGACTTGGGTGCAACTGAGCGGAGGTGGGCGCTCAAGGCAGGGTTGAGCGGTCCCGACACCGAGGGCTGATCCATTGACGAGGGTGACGCCGATTCACCGTTCCGCTTTTACAGCGGGTCACTTTCCTTTCGGGGAAAGTAACCAAAGCCA